>JBOHCO010000229.1:0-10298 GCA_050698895.1 Streptosporangiaceae bacterium | reverse complement strand
GCGGAGCCCTGGAGCAGCCGCGCTTCGAGGTCCGAGGGCATCCGCGGCTTCCGGGCCAGGACCGCCTCCAGCCACAGTGCGGGCGCGTCCCTGGCCACCGCCTCGCCGAACCCGAAGCCCTCGGCGTGCGCGGCCTGCACCGCGTCGGCGAGCGAGATGGCGATGGGCTGCGGCATGGAGGACTGCGACATCGACGACTGGGACATCGACGACTGCGGCAGCGCGGGCGGTCCCGAGGACGGCAGGTGCTGCACGTCGTAGGGGCCGGACGTCGGCGCCGGGTAGTTGGAGCCTGGCGGTACGGTTGACCCGTAGCCACCGCCGTACTGGCCGGGCGGTGCGGCGGGCGGCTGCTGGGACTGGCCGCCGTAGGGCGCGTTCACGCCGGCCTGGTACTGCGGGCCGGCGCCGGGACCAGCAGGGAGCTGGCGGGGCGGGGGCAGCGCAGGCGGGCGGTCGAGCGGGGCGGGCCGCTCCAGCGCGGCCGGGCCGCCGGATGACCCGCCGGGCGGCAGGCCGTTCTGCGGCGGCGGGCCATTCTGGCTGTGCTGCGGCGGGCCGGTCTGGGCGTGCTGCCCGAGGCCGCCGCCGCGCGGGAGCTCGTTGCCAGAGCCTGACGGCAGGGAGTGCTGGCCGAACCCGCTGGGCGGCAGGCCGTTACCGGGCAGGCCGTTCTGCGGGAGTCCGTTGCCAGGGAGTCCATTGCCAGGGAGTCCATTGCCGGACAGGCCATTCTGGGACATGCCGTTCTGCGGCAGCCCGTTGCCGGGCATCCCGTTGCCCGGAAGGCCGTTCTGGCCCATCCCGTTCTGGGCCATCCCGTTCTGGGCCATCCCGTTCTGGGGCATGCCGTTCTGGGGCATGCCGCCGGGCGGCATTCCATTGCCGGGCAGGCCGTTCTGCGGAAGTCCGTTCTGCGGCATCCCGCCCGGCGGCAGGCCGAGGTGGGACAGACCGTTACCGGGCATCCCGTTGCCGGGCAGGCCGTTCTGCGGCATGCCATTGGTCGGGAAACCGCCGAGGCTGGGCTGCGACGAGGCGCCGCCGTGGCCGACGTCGGCCGGGCCCTGCGGCGGGCCGCCCCGGCCGGGCCCGTTCTGCTGCGGCCCGCCAAGCGGCAGGCCGCTCTGCGGTCCGGTCTGCGGTCCGGTCGGCGGTCCGCTGGGGGGCATCGGGCCCTGGCCGAGCCCGTTGCTGCCCAGTCCGTTACCACCCAGTCCGTTCCTGCCCAGGCCGTTGCCGCCGAGGCCGTTGCCGCCGAGGCCGGGCTGAGTCATGCCGGGCTGGCCCGGGGAGTTCAGCTGGCCCTGGGGGCCGGGTCCGCGCATGGCGTCCGAGCCCTGGTACTGCTGGTGCACGGGCAGCCGGGATGACTGGTCGTCGGGGCGCGACAGGTCCGGCTGGCCGCCGGGACCCATGTTGCCCGAGCCCATGTTGCCGGAGCCGTTGCCGCGCGCTCCGTTGTCGCCGCCGAGCCCGGGGTTCATCGAGCCGCCCGAGCTGGCCATGGCCGGGCTGCCTGTCATGGGGCTCCCGGAACCCTGACCGCCGGAGCCCTGGCCGGCTTGCTCGTTCACCGACGGGGCCGAGCCGCCCGGCGGGTTGACGCGCGAGTAGTCGGCGGCCACCGGCGCCGGGTACAGCGACGACGAGGCCGCGCCCGACGTCGCCGGCTCGCGCTGCGGCGGGACGCTCGAGGCGCCGCCGGAAACACCACCGCCGGATACGGCACCGGCGGAGACGTTGCCCCCGGAAACCGTGCTCGCGGCGTAGCGGCTCGCGGCGCCGTCGCGGGCGGCCGGCTCCGCGCCGGGGATCAGGTCCACGTAGGGACGCAGGTGCTGGGCCGAGATCTGGATGACGTCGTCGCACTCCTGACGGAGCGCGCGGGATGCCGTCTCGTCCCCGTCGCCGGAGATGTGCAGGATGGCCACCTTGATGCCCTGGTCCTGCACGTCGGAGATGACCTGGGACAGGTCCTCCTCCGCGCTCACGATGAGCACGTCGGTGACGGCCTTGTTCCTGGCCAGCGCGGTGAGGTCGCGGCGGATCTCGGTCTCCACGCCCTCGCGGCGGCCGGGCCGCACCTTGCCGAGCCGGAGCTTGACGCCCGGGATGTCGGCCAGCGTCTCGTGTTCGGGGGTGCGGCGGCTGTCGACCGTCGCCTCGTACCAGTAGCAGCGCAGCACCGGCAGGCCAGTACGGTCCCTGGCCAACTCTGCGAGCAGCTTCAGCAGTCCCGCATAGTCCCAGGAAACCGAGTCACGATGGCGTGTCCCGTGGACGGCGAGTGCGCCATCGCTCAGCGCATAACCGGCATCCACGAACAGCGCGCAGCGATCCACGCGACACCGTCCTTCCCTTGACGCGTGACGTTACCAGCGCATCGGGACCGCTGTGGCAGATAGCGCAGATCGCGGACTTACGCGCCAGGTCGGATCCAGGCCGCCGGCCAGGACATTTCGCCTGCTCCGGGCCGGTCTCGCCGAAACGCCGCCGCAACGCTCCCACCCCCGCCCCCACCACGCCCCCACCCCGCCTCGACCCCTGCCTCGGCCCCCGCCGCGACCCGGCCGCGCGCCTGGCGGCGAGTAGGCTCAGCTCCTGTGTCCGATCGCGATGAGCTACTTAATGTGATCAAGGAACGGGCCGTCGTGCGCGGCCCGGTGACCTTGAGTTCCGGGCAGCGCGCCGACTGGTACGTGGACTTGCGCCGGGTGCTGCTGGACGGCAGCGCGGCGCCACTGGCCGGCCGCATCATGCTGGTCACCACGGCGGACCTGTCCTACGACGCGGTGGGCGGGCTGACGCTCGGCGCCGACCCCGTCGCGACCGCGATGATGCACGCCGCCGCGGCCCAGGGCCGGAAGCTGGACGCCTTCGTCGTCCGCAAGGCCGAGAAGACGCACGGCCTGCAGCGCCGGATCGAGGGGCCGGACGTGGCCGGACGCCGGGTGCTGGCCGTAGAGGACACCTCCACGACAGGCGGCTCGGTGCTCACCGCGGTGGACGCCCTGATCGAGGCCGGGGCGCAGGTCGTGGGGGTCGCGGTCCTGGTCGAGCGCGGCGCCCGGCCGCGGATCACCGAGCGTGGCCTGGACTACCGGGCCGCCTACGAACTAGGCGATCTGGGCCTCGGCTAGCCCGCCACCGCGCCATCCGCCCAGTTCGGGTGGCCGGCAGCGGACCCGGTTACCAGTCCGGGATACTGGGCAGGGGAACCCGGCCCGCACCGAACCGCCCGGAGAGATTGCCAGGAGAGGAAGCTGTCGCCATGCCTATCGCGACGCCAGAGGTCTACGCCCAGATGCTCGACCGGGCGAAGGAACAAGGCTTCGCCTACCCGGCGATCAACGTAACGTCCAGCCAGACATTGAACGCGGCCATCCGCGGTTTCGCTGAGGCGGGCAGCGACGGGATCGTGCAGGTCTCCACGGGGGGCGCCGAGTACCTGTCCGGCCAGGGAGTCAAGGACATGGTGACCGGCGCGGTCGCCCTGGCTCACTTCGCCCGGGTGGTCGCGGCCAGGTACCCGGTGCAGATCGCGCTGCACACCGACCACTGCCCCAAGGACAAGCTGGACGGGTACATGCGCCCGCTGGTCCAGATATCCAAGGAGCGGGTGGCCCGCGGCGAGGAGCCGCTGTTCCAGTCGCACATGTGGGACGGCTCGGCCGTGCCGCTGGCCGAGAACCTCCAGATCGCGGCGGAACTGCTGGAGCAGTGCGCCGCCGCGCACATCATCATGGAGATGGAGATCGGCGTCGTCGGCGGCGAGGAAGACGGCGTCGTGGGCGAGATGAACGAGAAGCTGTACACCACCCCGGAGGACGCACTGGCCACCGCCAGCGCCGTCGGCCTGGGCGAGAAGGGCCGGTACATCCTGGCCGCCACCTTCGGCAACGTTCACGGCGTCTACAAGCCGGGCCACGTCAAGCTGCGGCCGTCGGTGCTGAAGGAGATCCAGGAGGCGGTCGGGACCTCCTGCGGCCGGGACAAGCCGTTCGACCTGGTCTTCCACGGCGGCTCCGGCTCGGACCTGACCGACATCCGGGAGGCCATCTCCTACGGCGTGGTGAAGATGAACGTGGACACCGACGCCCAGTACGCGTTCACCCGGCCGGTGGCCGGCCACATGCTCTCCAACTACGACGGCGTGCTCAAGGTCGACGGCGGCGTGGGCAACAAGAAGGCCTACGACCCGCGCAGCTGGGGCAAGGCGGCCGAGGCGGGCATGTCCGAGCGGGTGGTCCGGGCCTGCGAGGACCTGCTGTCGGCCGGCACCCAGCTCGGCTAAGGCAATCGGCTAAGGCAATCGGCTGAGGCAAGAAGAGGCGATGATGAACCAGAACCTGCTCGGCGAGCCCCCGGCCACGCTGCTGCCCGACGATACCGAAGCCAGGGCCGCCCTGGAGTCGGCGCCCGACCCGGCCAGCGTGGCCGCGCGGTTCCCGTCCTACTGCGCCGCCTGGGCGACGCTGGCCGAGCGCGCGCTGGACCAGGGCGACCCGGTCACGGCCTACGCGTTCGCCCGCACCGGCTATCACCGCGGGCTGGACCAGTTGCGCCGGGCCGGCTGGAAGGGCTTCGGGCCCGTGCCCTGGGAGCACGAGCCCAACCAGGGCTTCCTGCGCGCGCTGGCCGCGCTGGCCATCGCCGCCGACGCCATCGGCGAGGAGGACGAGGCCCAGCGCTGCCAGGTGTTCCTGGCCGACAGCAGCGCCACCGCGGCGGCCCGGCTCCTTCGTTGACTTCCTTGACTTCCTTGACTTCCTTGACGGCCCGAGCGAGCGACTGAGGGAGGGGGCCTGCTGACATGCCCGCCATCGTGATCGTCGGCGCGCAGTGGGGCGACGAGGGCAAGGGCAAGGCCACGGACCTGCTCGGCGACAGCATGGACTACGTGGTGCGCTACCAGGGCGGCAACAACGCCGGGCACACCGTGGTCATCGGCGAGGAGAGCTACGCCCTCCACCTGCTGCCCTCGGGCGTGCTGTCGCGCAGCGCCGTCCCGGTGATCGGCAACGGCGTCGTCATCGACCCGGCCGTCCTGCTCGAGGAGATCGACGGGCTGGCCGAGCGGGGCGTGTCCTGCGAGCGCCTGCTGATCTCGGCCAACGCGCACTTGATCATGCCCCACCACATCGCGCTGGACAAGGTGTCCGAGCGGCACCTGGGCAACGCGCGGATCGGCACCACCGGGCGCGGCATCGGCCCCACCTATGCCGACAAGGCGGCCCGGATGGGCATCCGCGTCCAGGACCTGTTCGACCCCGGCATCCTGCGCCAGAAGCTGGACCTGGCCCTGCGCGAGAAGAACCAGGTCCTGACCAAGGTCTACAACCGGCGCACGATCGACGCGGCCGCGGTGGCCAAGCAGTACGTCGGCTATGGCGAGCGGCTGGCCGGGTACGTGGCCGACACCGGCCTGATCCTGAACCAGGCACTGGACGCGGGCCAGTCCATCCTGCTGGAGGGGGCCCAGGCCACCCTGCTGGACGTGGACCACGGCACCTACCCGTTCGTGACCTCCTCCTCGCCGACCGCCGGCGGCGCCTGCGCCGGCTCCGGCCTGGGCCCGACCCGGATCACCCGGGTCATCGGCATCCTGAAGGCCTACACCACCCGGGTGGGGGCCGGGCCGTTCCCGACCGAGCTGCACGACGCCCAGGGCGAGTGGCTGCGCAAGACGGGCGGCGAGTACGGCGTCACCACCGGCCGGGCGCGCCGGACGGGCTGGTTCGACGCCGTCATCGGCCGGTACGCGACGCGGGTCAACGGCATCACCGACTACTTCGTGACCAAGCTGGACGTGCTGTCCGGGCTGGAGAAGGTGCCCGTCTGCGTGGCCTACGACGTGAACGGCACCCGCACGGACGAGATGCCGATGACGCAGACCGACTTCCACCACGCGGTCCCGGTCTATGAGTACCTGGACGGCTGGTGGGAGGACATCTCCCGGGCCAAGGACCCGGCCGACCTGCCGCGCAACGCCCGGGCCTACCTGAGCGCCCTGGAGGACATGATCGGCGCGCCGATCAGCGCGGTCGGCGTCGGCCCCCGCCGGGATCAGACGCTGCAGCTCGGGCCCGTGACCTGACTCTGGTCAGTACTCTGCTCAGTCCCAGATGGCCAGTTCGGTCCGCGGGTCGAACAGCTGCATGCGCTCGACGTCGACGGCGAACCGGCCGCGCCGGCCCGGTGCCATGGGCGTGCGGGTGTCGATTCTGGCCACGCCGGCCCCGCGGGTGGTGAGCTGCTCTTCCTCCTCGGTGGCGCCCTCGGTGGTGATCCGCTGGGCGTCGATGGAGAAGTGCACGAGCAGCTCGCTGCCGAGCGCCTCGACCAGGTCGACGTCGCCCTCGAGGACCGCCTCGGCGGCCGGCCCGGCCGCGGGCAGGTGCTCGGGGCGCAGCCCGATGATGATCTTCTGGCCGCGGTAGCCGGCCAGCGCCGGGCGGCTCGCCGCGACCGCCTCGGGCAGGCTGATCTCCTGGCTGCCGACCCGCAGCGACCGGCCGTCCGCCCCGACGACGGCCTCGTAGAGGTTCATGGCCGGGGAGCCGATGAACGCGGCCACGAACAAGTTGGCCGGGCGGTCGTAGAGCGACTGGGGCGTGTCGCACTGCTCGACCAGGCCGCTGCGCATGACCGCCACCCGGCTGCCCATGGTCATCGCCTCCGTCTGGTCGTGGGTGACGTAGAGCGTGGGCGCGCCCAGGCGCTGCTGGATGCGGCTGACCTCGGCCCGCATCTGCACGCGCAGCTTGGCGTCGAGGTTGGACAGCGGCTCGTCCATCAGGAACACCGCGGGCTCCCGGACGATGGCCCGGCCCATGGCCACCCGCTGGCGCTGGCCGCCGGACAGCTGGCCCGGCTTGCGGTCGATCCACTCGGTCAGCCCGAGGATGTGCGCGGCCTCGTCGACCTTGGCCCGGATCTCGCGGCGCGGGCGCTTGCGCAGCTTGAGCGGCAGCCCGATGTTCTCGGCCACCGTCATGTGCGGGTACAGCGCGTAGTTCTGGAACACCATCGCGATGTCGCGCTTCTTGGGCTCGACATCGTTGACGACGCGGTCGCCGATGCGCAGCGTGCCGTCGCTGATGTCCTCCAGGCCCGCGATCATCCGCAGCACGGTGGTCTTGCCGCACCCGGACGGCCCTACCAGCACCATGAACTCGCCGTCGGCGATGCGCAGGTCGATCCCCCGGACCGCCTCGTAGCCGTTGGCATACACCTTGATGATCCGTTCCAGGCTGACCGTGGCCATCTTTGTCATTCCTCTCGGTGGTGCGCGCGCAGGCCGAGCATCGCGGTGAGCCGCATCGCGGCCAGCAGCCCGGCCGGCAGGCCGAGCAGCAGCAGTGGCGCGTCGAGCAGGGTCAGCAGCCCGGCGCCGAGCAACTCGGCCAGGAACAGCGGGCCGGTGACCAGGATGTTCCGGACCGCCAGCCGGGCGCACAGCGACCACAGCTCGGCCGGGGCGAGCTGGGGGCAGCGCGCTCCGACCAGGAACAGGTAGCCCAGGGCGGTCAGCGTGATGAGGAGCCCGGCCAGGCCCAGGCTCAGGCTCACGTGGGCCGCGATGGTGGCGCCGTGGGCGAAGTAGCGCACCTCGGCCAGGCCCAGCCCGACCGCGGCGAACGGCACCCCGAGCGCGACGGTGGTCCGCAGCGGCGGCCGGGACCGGAGCGCGACCCAGAACTCCCGGACCACCCGCTCCTCGCCGTCGGCCCGCCACCGGTCCAGGGCCACGCTGGCCGCGTTCACCGCCACCGGCAAGGTGATCACCGGCAGCGCGGCGATGAGCAGCACCAGGTTGAGGGCCAGGAAGTTGAACAGCGAGCCCAGGGCAGCCATGACCCCCGGCCGGAAGATGCCGCGCGCCTGCGGCCCGGACTGGCCCGCCATCACTTGCTCCCGGTCAGGGCGATGCCCTGGATGAAGGTCCGCTGGGTCAGGAAGAACAGGATCACGATCGGGATCGTGGCCGCCGACGCCGCGGCCATCACCCACGACCAGTTCGTCGTGTAGTCGCCCAGGATCAGGTCCAGGCCGAGCGACAGCGGGTAGGAGTTCTGGTTGCTGATGTAGATGAGCGGGCCCAGGAAGTCATTCCAGCAGTAGATGAACTGGAACAAGATCACCGTGGCCATGGCCGGCTTGGCCAGCGGCAGCACGATCCGGCTGTAGATGTAGAACTCGCTCGCCCCGTCCAGGCGGGCCGCGTCGGACAGCGACTGCGGGATCGTCATGAAGAACTGCCGCAGCAAGAACGTGCTGAACACCGAGCTGCCGAAGAACGTCGGCACCTCCAACGGCAGGTAGGAGCCGATCCAGCCGACGTGCTTGTACAGGATGAACAGCGGGATCAGGGTGCAGACGAACGGCAGCAGCAGCGTCGTCAGCATGACGTAGAACAGCGTGTTGCGCCCCCGCCAGCGCAGCCGGGAGAAGCCGTAGGCGACCAGGCTGCTGGAGATGCAGACGCCGACGATCGTCACGGCGGCATAGACGAAGGTGTTCAGGAAGAACCGGCCGAACGGCAGCGAGGACAGCACCTGCGGGTAGTTCTTCCACAGGAACGGGTGCGGCCACCAGACGACGGGGAACGTCAGCGCCTGCGACGCCGACTTGAACGAGGTGAGCACCATCCACACCAGTGGCAGCGCGAACATCGCGCCGACCGCGATCAGCACCAGATGCTTCAGCCCGCTGGCGCCTACTCGGCGCGGCGTCCGGTGCGGCCTCGGCGGCCTGGCCAGTGTGCGCGGTAGCTGATCCGGCCGTACCTGCGGCCCGGCGATTCCCATCGCAGCTAGGCCACCCTATTGCTGTTCATTTTCATAATAAACCCACCCGGATGACGACCTGAGCAGCACCACGGTAATGATCAGGACGAGGATGAAGAGCATGAAGGCCATCGCCGAGGCGTAGCCGAGGTGCAGGTCCTGGAATGCCTGCTGGTAGTAGTAAATGACAAAGAACATCGTCGAGGTGCCAGGGCTGCCCGCCGGCGTCTCGATCACCTGGGCCTGGGTGAAGTACTGAATGGACAGGACCAGGGACATGATGACGTTGAACAGGATGACGGGGCTGATCATCGGCAGCGTCACGTACCTGAGTCGCTGGATCGGGCCGGCGCCCTCCAGCGCGGCCACCTCGTACATTTCCCTGGGCACGCCCTGGAGCGCGGCCAGGTAGATCACCATCGGCTGGCCCAGGCCCCAGAGTCCCAGCAGGATGAATGAGGGCTTGGACCAGGCGATGGAGAAGAACCAGGCCGGACCCGAGACGTGCACGTCGGACAGCAGCGAGTTCACCACGCCGAAGGACGGCTGGAAGATCCAGACGAAGATCAGCGACGAGGCGACGACGGGCACGATGGACGGGATGTAGAACAGAGTGCGGTAGATGGCCCGGCCCCGGACGTTCATGTTCAGCAGCAGGGCCAGCCCGATGGCCACCGCGGTGGACAGGGGCACCTCGAACGCCGTGTAGTAGAAGGTATTGAACAGCGCGGTCCTGAATAGGTGGTCGTGAAACAGGGCGAAATAGTTTGCGAACCCGATAACCCGCGGATTTCCCACCCCGGTAAAGGTGGTGAAGCTGTAGTACAGCGTGGCGAGGAACGGGTAGAGGAAGAAGCCGGCGAAGCCGAGGATCCACGGGCTCACGAACAGCAGCCCGATCCTGATCTGGCGCCACTGACGCGACCGGGATCTTCTCGCCGGCGCGGCTGGGCCAGATGCCCGGCGTGTTAGCGCTCTCATGTCTGCGTCTGCCCCTGCCTCTGCCTCTGCCTCGTTCCTCGCCACGGCCGCCGCGAGTTAGCCGTTGCTGCTGTTCGACTGGCTGTCGATGTAGGCCAGCGCCGTCGTCGGCGACATGGTCTTCTCGGCGATGTTCTCGGTCGCCTGGCCCTCGGCGGTCTCGAACGCCGACTCATGCGTGGTCAGCGCCGGGGTCACCGAGTACGGGCTCGACATCTGCTTGATGAAGATGCTCAGCCACGGGTTGGCCGACAGCCACTTGTGGTAGGCCGGCGCCGACGCGATCTGCGGCCCGGCCGGCATCCAGCCGCCCTTGGGGTCCATGGCCGAGGTGAAGCCCACGTTGTCGTAGCCCGCCAGCCAGGCGATGAACGTGAACGCGGCCTTGGGGTCCGAGGCGCCCCTGGGGATGATGTTGTAGTTGCCCTGCCCGAACGTGCTCGGCCCGGGCTCGGTGCCGGGGAACGCCTCGACGCCGAAGTTGCCCTCCATCTTGGCGTTGGTATCCGGAATGTTCTGGGCCCC
>JBOHCO010000228.1:0-4731 GCA_050698895.1 Streptosporangiaceae bacterium | reverse complement strand
GGGACGACTGTTGCCGGCGGGGCGACTGTTGCCGGCGGGGCGACTGGTGCCGGCGGGGCGACTGTTGCCGGCGGGGCGACTGTTGCCGGCGGGGCGACTGTTGCCGGCGGGGCGACTGTTGCCGGCGGGGCGACTGTTGCCGAGCCGGTCGCTGACCGGTCGGCGGCTGAATGGGCCGCCGAGCTGGCCGCCGTGCGCAAGCGCGGCTGGGCGGCCAGCGTCGCCGAGCGCGAGCCCGGCGTGGCCAGCGTCAGCGCCCCCGTGCTGGCCGACGGCCAGCTCCTCGGGGCCCTCTGCGTCTCCGGCCCGGCCAGCCGCATCGGCCAGGCCCCCGGCAAGCGCCTGGCCCCCCTGGTCGTCCAGGCCGCCGCCGACCTGGCCCGCCTGGCTCACCCCACCTAACCCACCCGCCCCCCAAGCCCCACGCCCCAAGAGCAGTTCAGATGACCCGGTCCAGGGCACCGACGATCTGAACTGCTCCGCTACCGCAGCCTGGGCGCCAGGCGCTTCTTGCTGTTATCAGATCTCGGCTGGGCTTCTCTGTGACCATGAGCCTCATCCGCACCGTGAGTCCCGCACTTAAGGGTCCCGACCGCCGAACGAGCCGCACCCGCCCGGAACGCCCTCGTCGGTGTCCCGTTGGGTACCTCCACGGGTATCCAACGGGACACCCACAAAAGATCTTGAGAGAGATGTGGCTGGAGGAGCGGCTGGGGCTGGGGCCGATGGCCAGGGTGCGTGGATGTCCCGTTGCCTACAGCGGGTGTAGGCAACGAGACATCCACAGACGAGCTTGAGATGAATGTGGCTGGCGGGGTGGGTGTGGCCGCGGGCTAGCTGGGGCTGGCCCGCCTGGCCGGTGAGCCTGCCCCGCGGGCTAGTCCAGCCCGGCCCGGCCCGGGCCGGCTAGGCGAGGGGGTGGATCCAGCCGTAGGGGTCGGGGCGGGTGCCGGTCTGGATGCCGACCAGCTCTTCGCGCAGCCGGGTGGTGACCGGGCCGGGCGTGCCGTCGCCGACCAGCCAGTCGCCGCTGGCGCTGCGCACCGCCCCGACCGGGGTGATGACTGCCGCCGTGCCGCAGGCGAAGACCTCGGTGATCTCGCCCGAGGCGCAGCCCGAACGCCAGTCCTCGACCGAGATCTTGCCCTCGTGAGCCGGGATGCCCAGGTCCGGGCCGAGCTTGAGCAGCGAGTCCCTGGTGATCCCGTGCAGCAGCGAGCCGGTCGGCGCCGGCGTCATCATCCGGGCGTCGGCGCCGGAGCCGTAGACGAAGAACAGGTTCATCCCGCCCATCTCCTCGATCCACCGCCGCTCGGCTGCGTCCAGCCACACGACCTGGTCGCAGTCGTGCTCGAGGGCCTGGATCTGGCCGGCGAACGCGGCGGCGTAGTTGCCGCCGCACTTGGCCTCGCCGGTGCCGCCGGGCGCGGCCCTGGTGTAGTCGTCGGACAGCCACACGGTGACCGCCTTGGCCCCGCCGAAGTACCCGGCCACCGGCGAGGCGATGACCGTGAACAGGTAGGACGCGGACGGCTTGTTCACGCCGAGGCCGCGCTGGGTGGCGATCATGAACGGGCGCAGGTAGAGGCTGTGCCCCTCGGCGGTCGGCACCCAGTCCCGGTCCTGCCCGACGAGCACCTCGATGGCCCGCACGAACGCGTCCTCGGGCAGCGACGGCATGGCCAGCCGGGCGGCGGACCGGTTGAACCGGGCGGCGTTGGCCTGGGGCCGGAAGCTGACGACCCGGCCGCCGGGCTGGGCGTAGGCCTTGAGGCCCTCGAAGATCTCCTGGCCGTAGTGCAGGACCGCGGAAGCGGGGTCGAGCACGATCGGCCCGTACGGCTCGAGCCGGGCGTCGTGCCACCCGCGGTCCTCGCTCCAGCGAATGGTGGTCATGTGATCGGTGAATACGCTGCCGAACCCGGGCTCCGCCATGACCTGCGCCCGCTGCTGCGCGGGAACGAGGCTGTCAGAGGCAAGCATCTCGAAGGAGAGCTCCAGGCTGTCGGTCATCACATGATCCTTCGCTGTGTCTGGTGAGCACCAATGCGGCTGAAGTTGTTGGTCGTCCTACTTGTCTAGCATGGCAGCGCCATCGCCGCCGTTGTCCCGGCGGTCCAGGGACACCTGGACGGCCTGCAGGGCCTGACTGGCCGCCGGATGATCGTCACGCTCGGCCGCGCGAGTGGCGGCTCGGGTGGGGGAAGTTGATTCGGACATAACAATGCCTCCCGGCACGCTGCTCTCTGATGGCTGACAGCCGGGATCCGGAGAACGCGCGGTGCTTGAGCACCAGCGGCGCTGAAAGGCTGAGAAGGGACCCCGACATGCAGACGGCCAGCACCTCACCCCCGTAGCGGGTTGCCGGCCTGAGTGTCAGGTCCCGCTACGGCTGCTAAGGATGAGTACGAGGCGCAGCATGATAGTAGGCATGGTAGCTGACATCACTGGCGCGCGTGACGCCCGGCCCGCAATCGAGCCCGACCTGACCGTGCTGGAGGAGATCGAGCAGCGGGTCCTATGGCTCGCCACCCGGATCGTGGACGCGGCCAACCACGACCGCGAGACGGGCGACGGGGTCAAGGTGGGCGGCCACCAGGCCTCCAGCGCCAGCCTGGTCAGCGTGATGACCGCGCTCTACTTCGCCTACCTGGACGCGCCGGACCGGGTCAGCGTCAAGCCGCACGCCTCGCCCGTCTACCACGCCATCCAGTACCTGCTGGGCAACCTGGACCGCGGCTACCTGCCGCGGCTGCGGGCCTTCGGCGGGCTCCAGTCCTACCCGAGCCGGACCAAGGACCCGGACGGGGTCGACTTCAGCACCGGCAGCGTCGGCCTGGGCGCGGCGGCGCCGCTGTTCGCCGCGGCCGCCCGGCGCTACGTGGACGCGCACTTCGGGCCCCGGCCGCGCAGCCGGTACATCGCGCTGATCGGCGACGCGGAGCTGGACGAGGGCAACATCTGGGAGGCGGTGGCCGACCCGGCCACCGACGGGCTCGGCGACGTGCTGTGGATCGTGGACGTCAACCGGCAGTCGCTGGACCGGGTGGTGCCCGGCGTGCGGATCGCGCAGTGGGAGCAGCAGTTCACCGCGGCGGGCTGGCACGTGGCCGAGGCCAAGTACGGGCGGCGGCTGGAGGCCGCGTTCGGCCGGCCGGGCGGGGCGGTGCTGCGGGACTGGATCGACGCGATGCCCAACGAGCAGTACCAGTCGCTGTTCGGCCTGGACCCGGCCGGGGTGCGGGCCCGGTTCTGCGACGGGGCGCCGGCCGAGGTGACCGAGTTCTGCGCGGGCGTTCCCGACGATGAGCTGGCCGGGCTGGTCACCGACCTGGCCGGGCACGACCTGGCCGCGCTGCTGGAGGCGTTCGCCGAGTGCGACAAGCACCGGGACCGGCCCAGCGTGCTGTTCGCCTACACGATCAAGGGCTGGGGGCTGCCCATCGCGGGCAACCCGCGCAACCACTCGGCGCTGCTGTCCGGCCCCCAGATCAGCGCGCTGCGGGAGCGGCTCGGCCTGACCGAGGCCACCGAGTGGGACCGGCTGGACCCGATGACCCCAGCCGGCCAGTGGGCGGCCGCCCGCCGCGAGCACCTGGCCCGGCACCTGACCACGCCGGCGCCCGCGGTCGAGGTGCCGGACGGCACCGGGGTGCGGGCGGCCCGGCCGATCTCGACCCAGGAGGCGTTCGGGCGGATCCTGGTCGAGCTGTCCCGGTCCCCGGCCGTGGCCCCGTACCTGGTCACCACCGCGCCGGACGTGGCCACCTCGACCAACCTGGCCGGGTTCATCAACCGGATGGGCGTGTTCAGCCCCGAGGCCCGGCGGTCCTGGAGCGAGGATCCCGTGCTGAAGTGGGCCGAGGGGCCGTCGGGGCAGCACATCGAGCTGGGCATCAGCGAGATGAACCTGTTCCTGCTGCTCGGCCAGCTCGGCCTGGCCTCCGACCTGTCCGGGCAGCCGCTGCTGCCGGTGGGCACGGTCTATGACCCGTTCGTGCTGCGCGGCCTGGACGCGTTCATCTACTCGGTCTACTCCGGCGCCCGGTTCGTGGTGGCCGGCACGCCGTCGGGGGTGACGCTGGCCCCCGAGGGCGGCGCGCACCAGTCCACCATCACCGCCTCGGTCGGCCTGGAGCTGCCCAACGTGACGTTCATCGAGCCCGCCTACGCGGTCGCGCTGGACTGGCTGCTGTGCGGGGCGCTGCGCTCGGTGGCGGCGGCCAATGCCGGGGAGCAGGCCGAGGCGGGCTCTTACTACTTCCGCCTAACCACGAGGGCCATCGACCAGCAGCCGTTCCAGCAGGCCAGGGACCGGCTCGGGGACGCCATCCTGCGCCGTCAGGTGCTGGCCGGGGCGTACCGGCTGGTCGACGCCGAGGCGGCGGCCAGGGACGGCGCGCCCGCGGTCTACCTGGCCGGTTCTGGCGCGGTGCTGCCCGAGGTGCTGGCTGCCGCGGCCGAGCTGGCCGACGAGGGCCTCGCGGCCACGGTGGTCGACGTGACCTCGGCCGACCGGCTCTACCGGGCCTGGCAGCGGACCCTGCGCCAGGGGGTGCGCACGGCCACCACGCCGTCCATCCCCGGTGCGCTGCGCAACGTGTTCACCGACCGCGCCCCCGTGGTCACCGCGCACGACGCCGCCTCGCACGCGCTGAGCTGGCTGGGCTCGGCGCTGGGGGCGCCGACGGTGAGCCTGGGCGTGGACACCTTCGGCCAGTCCGGCACGGT
>JBOHCO010000227.1:0-4892 GCA_050698895.1 Streptosporangiaceae bacterium | reverse complement strand
GGCGCGGCCGGCCTGGTCCTGCTGGCCATACCGGCGCTGCTGCCCACCACCATGAGCTCCATCCAGGGGGCCAAGGTCTGGATCATCGTCGGCGGCTTCGAGATCCAGCCCGGCGAGTTCGCCAAGCTGGCCCTGGCGGTGTTCTTCGCCGGCTACCTGGTGGCCAAGCGCGACGTGCTGGCCCTGGCCGGGCGGCGAGTGCTCGGCATTGACCTGCCGCGGGCCAGGGACCTGGGCCCGGTGCTCATCGCCTGGGGCGCCAGCCTGCTCATCCTGATCTTCGAGACCGACATCGGCACCTCGGCCCTGTTCTTCGGCCTGTTCGTGGCGATGATCTACATCGCCACCCAGCGGACGTCCTGGCTGCTGATCGGCTTTCTGCTGTTCCTGGGTGGCTCCTACGTGGCCAGCACGCTGTTCAGCCACGTCGGCGCCCGGGTCACCGCCTGGCTGCACCCGTTCACGCTGGCCAACCTCAACTGCCTGCCCGGCGGCGCCCACTGCGCGCAGTCCTACCAGCTCGCGCAGGGCCTGTACGGCCTGGGCTTCGGCGGCATCTTCGGCACCGGGCTCGGCCACGGCCAGCCGTTCTGGACCCCGCTGGCCCAGAGCGACTTCATCATGACGGCCTTCGGCGAGGAACTCGGCCTGACCGGGCTGATGGCGATCCTGCTCCTGTTCGGCCTGCTGGTCCAGCGCGGCCTGCGAGCGGCCATCGCGGTGAAGGACCCGTTCTCCAAGCTGCTGGCCGGCGGCCTGGCGTTCGTGCTGGCCCTGCAGGTCTTCATCATCGTGGGCGGAGTGACCAGGCTGATCCCGCTGACCGGTATCACGACACCCTTCTTGTCCCAGGGCGGCTCCTCGCTGGTCGCGAGCTGGGCGCTGATCGGCATGCTCATGCGCATCAGCGACACCGCGCGCAAGCCGGCGCCGCAGCCGATTCAGGACGAGGGCATGACCCAGGTGGTGCGGGCCCAGTGAATCGCGCCCTGACCCGCATCTCGCTGGCCTGCCTGGTCATGTTCGTGCTGCTGCTGATCAACATCAACTACGTCCAGGCCTTCCAGTCCTCGACGCTGGCCGGCGAGCCGGAGAACACCCGCGCCTTCTCCCAGCAGTTCCTGATCAAGCGCGGGGCGATCTACGCCACCGGCGACGGGGGGAACACGGTCATCGCCGAGTCCAGGCTGGTCAAGAACGGCGGCGGCAAGTACCAGCGGTTCTACCCCGCCGGGCCGACGTACGCTCCGGTGACCGGCTACGACTCGGTGTTCGGCAAGACCGGCATCGAGGAGGCCGACAACAAGTACCTGACCGGCACCGCCTCCAGCCTGGGCCTGCACAACTTCATCAGCCTGATCACCGGCAAGCCCACCCAGGGCTCCAGCGTGTCGCTGACGATCAGCCCCAAGGCCCAGAAGGCCGCCTACCAGGCGCTGCTCAGCGACGGCGGGCACGAGGGCGGCGTGGTGGCCATCGACCCCAGCACCGGCGCGATCCTGGCCATGGCCTCCAACCCGTCGTTCGACCCGAACGCCTTCGCCACGCTGAACACCAAGACGCTCGACCAGGTCAGCCAGCGAGAGAACGCCGCCAAGAATGAGCCGCTGCTGAGCCGGGCCACGCAGAAAACGTTCCCGCCCGGCTCGACCTTCAAGATCATTACCAGCTCGGCCGCGTTCTCGACCGGGGCTGTGGCGAATACGAGCACCCAGGTGCCGGCCCCGACCAACCTGTCGCTCAAGAACGGCCACTTCCTGATCAACGACGACAACGGGCCCTGCGCCGACGGCCACCCGCCGATCATCCAGGCCTTCTGGCTGTCCTGCAATACCGCCTTCGGCGCGCTCGGGATGCGGCTCGGCGGCGCGACCCTGCACAAGTACGCCAACCTGTACGGGTTCAACAACGCCCACCTGAACGTCCCCATCCCGGTGACCCCCAGCGTGGTACCCAAGTCCGAGGACGCCGCGGCGTTCGAGGCCTTCACGGCCATCGGCCAGTTCAGCGACACCGTCACGCCGTTCCAGGAGGCGATGATCGCCGCCACGGTGGCCAACCACGGCACGCTCATGACGCCGTACCTGGTCCAGCAGATCCAGGCCCCGGACGAGTCGACGATCCAGTCGGCCGTCCCGGCCCCGCTGAGCCACCCGGTGAAGCCCGCGGTGGCCAGCGACCTGACCCAGATGATGATCCAGGTCACCCAGAACCCGGCCGGCACCGCCTACTTGACCGCCAACAAGAACGTCACGGGCGGCATCGAGATCGCCGGCAAGACCGGTACGGCCCAGAACGGCACGAACAACTCGGGCCTCAACGACGCCGTCTTCACCTGCTTCGCTCCGGCCGACAACCCGAAGATAGCCGTCGGCGTCATCGTGAAGGGCGGTGGTTTCGGTGCGGCCGCCGCCGCGCCGATCGCCGTCAAGGTCATCCAGGCGTTCCTGGGCAAGTCATGATGGCGGACGGTCCTAGCCCTCAACACGCAGGACGGTAACGTAAGTGCGAGACATGACCCAGCCACGGCTGCTCGGCGGCCGCTACGAGCTCGACGGGATCGTCGGGCGTGGCGGCATGGCCGAGGTCTTCCGGGCCCGAGATATCCGTCTGGACCGCATCGTGGCGGTGAAGACCCTGCGTGACGACCTGGCCCGCGATCAGACCTTCCAGGCCCGGTTCCGCCGCGAGGCCCAGTCGGCCGCGTCCCTGAACCACCCGTCCATCGTCGCCGTCTACGACACCGGCGAGGACATGATGGGCAACACGCCCGTCCCCTACATCGTCATGGAGTACGTGGACGGCCGCACCCTGCGCGACCTGCTCCGCGATGACCGCCGCCTGCTGCCCGAGCGCGCGGCGGAGATCACCGACGGCGTGCTGCGGGCGCTGGACTACAGTCACCGCAACGGCATCGTGCACCGGGACATCAAGCCGGGCAACGTGATGCTGACCCGGACCGGCGACGTCAAGGTGATGGACTTCGGCATCGCCCGCGCGGTCAGCGACGCCCAGGCCACCATGACCCAGACGGCGCAGGTCATCGGGACCGCCCAGTACCTGTCCCCGGAGCAGGCCAGGGGCGAGCGGGTCGACGCCCGCAGCGACCTGTACTCGGCCGGCTGCCTGCTGTACGAACTGCTGGTCGGCCGCCCGCCGTTCACCGGCGACTCGCCGGTCGCCATCGCCTACCAGCACGTGCGGGAGGAGCCGATCCCGCCGTCCCGGATCGACCCCGAGGTCCCGGACTGGGCCGACGCCATCGTGCTCAAGGCGATGATGAAGGCCGCGGGCGACCGGTACCAGACCGCCGGCGACATGCGCAACGACATCCAGCGCGCGCTGTCCGGGGCCCGGATCGCGGCGCCGATGCGCACCCAGACCTACGCCGCCGGCACCGGGCGGATGAGCTCGGCGACCCAGGTGGCGGGCGCGACCGCCGCGATCCCGCCCTACCGGTACGGCGAGGAGCAGGCCGGGGACTACGGCGAACCGCCCCGGCGGCGGGCCTGGCCCTGGATACTCGTGGCCGCGATCGTTCTGCTGCTGATCGGCGGCGGGATCTACGCGTTCAAGTTTGTCTCGAGCAACGGCAGCAGCATCTCGGTGCCCAGCGTCACCAACAAGACGCTGAGCAAGGCCGAGGCCGCGATCGTCAAGGCCAAGCTGGTCGTGGGCTCTCCCATCAGGCACCAGAAGTCCTCCACGGTCAAGAAGGGCCTGGTCATCTCGACCAGCCCGTCGGCCGGCACGTCCGTGGCGTCCGGCACCAAGGTCAAGATCGTGGTCTCCAGCGGCATCGGCCAGGTGAAGGTGCCATCGGTCGTCGGCGACACCAAGGCCCAGGCCGAGAGCAAGCTGAGCCAGGCCGGCCTGACGGCCGTCGTGAACAACCGGTTCTCCCTCAGGCAGCCGGGGCAGATCCTGAGCCAGAGCCCGCGGGGCGGCACTCAGGTCAAGCCGAACTCCTCGGTCTCTATCTGGGTGGCCATGAAGGGCCTGCAGGTGCCCAAGGTGATCGGCGACACCGCGGCCGAGGCCAAGACCACGCTGGAGAACGCCGGGTTCCAGGTGGCCCAGTCCAACGGCACCGCCACGTCACCCGGCTTCGGCCCGGGCCAGGTGTACGCCACGACTCCGGGCCCGTACAAGGTGGTCGCGCCGAACAGCACCGTTACCATCTTCGTCCAGGCCGGGGCGACGTCCCCGCCCCCGTCCACCTCTCCGCCCACCTCCACGTCCCCGCCGCCCAGCACCAGCCCGCCGCCCAGCACTAGCCCGCCGCCGGCGGCCGTGCTGCGCCGGAGCCGATAGCAAGTCGAGCAGGAGAAGACCGTGCCCAAGTCCCGCACCAGAGCCAAGTCCGTCTATACGCCGCCGGCCAGGTCATCCAAGTCCAAGGTCAGCCCGCGCTGGCTGGTCCCCACCATGCTGGGCCTGCTGCTGCTCGGCCTGGCCTGGATCGCCGTCTTTTACGTCAGCGGCGGCAGCCTGCCGATCAGCGCGCTGGGCAGCTGGAACCTGGTCGTCGGCTTCGGCTCCCTGGTCGGCGGCGTCGTGCTGTCGACCAGGTGGCACTGACCGAGCGCCTAGCCGCGGATAGCGCGGGATATGGCGGATAGCGGATAGCGGCGGATAGCTGAGTAAGGGCCCGGCGCATCGCGCCGGGCCCTGCTCACTCCCAGCCCTGGCTGGGCCGGACCGGGTCAGAACTGGACCGAGCCCACCAGCTGATGGTCGCGGATGACCACCCCGACGATCAGGATCACCAGCATCCCCACCGTGGCCGCCGCCTGGATGAGCGCCCGGTTCTGCCGTGGCGCGTACACGTACGCGGCGGTCAGCGCCGCCCCGGCGATCAGGCCGCCGATGTGCGCCTGCCAGGCGATGCC
>JBOHCO010000226.1:0-4164 GCA_050698895.1 Streptosporangiaceae bacterium | reverse complement strand
CGGATCGTCCGTGCCCCAGCACCGACGATCCGAACTGCTCCCGGAGCGTGGGGCCCGTGGGGCTGACGGGACGTCCGCCTCCGCGCGCGGCTGGCCACTTGGGCCACATCGACCACATCGACCACAGTGGTTCCGATCACCGAGCCTCCATAGGCCCCACGATCGAACTGTTGTCAGTTATCCACAGGTGCGGGGAGGACGGTGGCGCCGTCGATGTCGACGGCCAGGGGCTGGACCTGCCAGTCCGGGCCGGCGATCGCGGTGATGTCGCCGGGCTTGGGGCCGGCGCCTTCGCGGACGAAGGCCAGGACCGACGGGCCGGCCCCGGACACCACGGCGGGGACCCCGGCCGCGCGCAGCGCATCGATCAGGGCCGCGGTGGCCGGCATCGCCGGCGCCCGGTAGCGCTGGTGCAGGAAGTCCTCGGTGGCGTCCATCAGCAGCTCGGGACGGCCGGTGAGCGCGGCGACCAGCAGGGCGGCCCTGGCCGAGTTGGCCGCCGCGGCGGCGTGCGGTATCTCGGGCGGCAGCACCGCACGGGCCGCGCTGGTCAGCACCGGGGCGCCGGGCACGCAGAGCACGGCCCCGATGCCGGGCAGCGGGGTCAGCCGGGCGACCCTCGCTCCCCGGGCCGCCCCGGCGCCCTGGGCGTCCGGCGAACCGGAACCCGGGTCCCAGGCGATGGTCAGGCCGCCCGCCAGGCAGGCGGCCACGTTGTCCGGGTGGCCCTCCATCCGGGTGGCCAGGTGCAGGATTTCCTCGTCGGCCAGCGCGGCCTGGCCCGGCGCTCCGGCCAGCGCCCGAGCGGCCAGCAGCCCGGCCACGATGGCCCCGGCCGATGAGCCGAGCCCGAAGCCCTGCGGGATCGCGTTGGCGCAGGACAGCGCCAGCCCCGGTGGCTGGCCACCGAGGTGGGCGAACGCGGTGCGCATGGCCCGGATCACCAGGTGCTGCTCGCCCGCGCTCGCGGTGTCCGCGCCGGCGCCGGTGACCTCGATGGCCAGGCCCTCGGCCGTCACCCGCGCGGTCACGACGTCGTACAGGCCCAGCGCCAGGCCGAAGGAGTCAAAGCCGGGACCCAGGTTGGCGCTGGTGGCCGGGACGCGGACGGTCACCGGCCCGGCCGCGAACCGGCTCACTCCGTGCTCCCCGCTCGCCTCATGCCAGGCCCAGGGCGGCGGCCGCGGCGCCCGGGTCGACCGGGATCGTCTCGGGGGCCGGATGGCCGGACACCGCGTTGTCCGGGTCCTTGAGGCCGTGCCCGGTGATCGTGCACACCACGACGGCGCCCGCCGGCACCTGGCCATTCGCCCTGGCCTGGAGCAGCCCGGCCACGCCGGCTGCCGACGCCGGCTCGCCGAACACGCCCTCTTCCCTGGCCAGCAGCCGGTAGGCGGACAGGATCTGCTCGTCGGTCACTGCTTCTATCAGCCCGCCCGACTCATCCCTGGCCGCCTCGGCCAGCCGCCAGGACGCGGGGTTGCCGATCCTGATCGCGGTGGCCACCGTGACCGGGCTGAGCACCGGCGCGCCGTTCACGATCGGCGCCGCGCCGCTGGCCTGGAAGCCGCACATGCGCGGGGTCTTGCTGGCCCGGCGGTCGGCCTGCCGCTCCTGGTAGCCCATCCAGTAGGCGGCGATGTTGCCCGCGTTGCCGACCGGCAGGCAGTGCACGTCGGGGGCGTCGCCGAGCACGTCCACGATCTCGAACGCGGCCGTCTTCTGGCCGTGCAGCCGTTCGGTGTTCACCGAGTTGACCAGGGCCACCGGGTAGTCGTTGGCCAGCTTGCGGACCAGCTCCAGGCAGTCGTCGAAGTTGCCGTCCACCTGGAGCAGCCGGGCCCCGTAGACCAGCGCCTGGGCCAGCTTGCCCAGTGCGATCTTGCCCGCCGGGACCAGCACCGCGCAGCCCAGGCCTGCCCGTGCGGCGTAGGCGGCGGCGCTAGCGCTGGTGTTGCCGGTGGAGGCGCAGATGACGGTCTTGGCCCCGCGCCCGGCGGCCAGGCTGACCGCGACCGTCATACCGCGGTCCTTGAACGAGCCGGTGGGGTTGGCCCCCTCGACCTTGAGGTAGACGTCGCACCCGGTGCGGGCCGACAGGGTCGGCGCGGGCAGCAGCGGCGTGCCGCCCTCGGCCAGCGTGACCACCGGGGTGTCCTCGGCGACCGGCAGGCTGGCCCGGTACTCCTCGATCACGCCGCGCCACGGCCGGGCGGCCAGCCCGCCGCCGGCTGGGGCCGCGCTCTGGGCGGCGGTCACCGGGCTCATTCCTCGTCCTCCCCCTCGACGCGCATCACGCTGTCCACGGCTCGCACCGCGGGCATGGCACTGAGCGCGGCCACCGTCTTGGCCAGGGCATCCTCCCTGGCCGTGTGGGTGACGATCAGCAGGTTGGCCTCGTCGCCGCGGCCCTCCTGGCGCATGGCCTTGATCGACACGCCCTGCTGGGCGAACGCGTCCGCGATCGGGGCCAGCACGCCGGGCCGGTCGGCCACGTCCAGCTGCACGTAGTAGCGGGTCATCGCGTCACCGATGGGTACCAGCGGCAGCGCCGCGTAGGTGGAGGCGTCGGGGCCGCGCAGCCCGGCCAGCCGGTTGCGGACCACGGTGACGATGTCGCCGAGCACCGCGCTGGCGGTGGGCTGGCCGCCCGCGCCGGCGCCGTAGAACATCAGCCGCCCGGCCGACTCAGCCTCCACGAACACCGCGTTGTAGGCCCCGTGCACCGCGGCCAGCGGGTGCACCCGCGGGATCATCGCCGGGTGCACCCGGGCGGACACCCCGCCATTGCAGCGCTCGCAGATGGCCAGCAGCTTGACCACGCAGCCCAGCGCCTTGGCGCTGGCGATGTCGGCCGGGGTGATCCGGGTGATGCCGTCCCGGTACACGTCGTCGGCGGTGACCTTGGTGTGGAACGCGATGCTGGCCAGGATGGCCGCCTTGGCCGCCGCGTCATACCCGGCCACGTCGGCGGTCGGGTCCTCCTCGGCGTAGCCGAGCGCCTGGGCCTCGGCCAGCGCCGAGCCGAAGTCGGCGCCCGAGGTGTCCATCCGGTCCAGGATGTAGTTGGTCGTGCCGTTGACGATGCCCAGCACCCGGCGCACCTGGTCGCCGACCAGCGACTCGCGCAGCGGCCGCAGCAGCGGGATCGCGCCCGCGACGGCGGCATCGTAGTAGAGGTCAGCCCCGCCGCGCTGGGCCGCCTCGTGCAGCAGCGCCCGGTCGTGGGCCAGCAGCGCCTTGTTGCCCGTGACCACCGACTTGCCCGCGTTCTGCTCGTTGAGCAGCAGCGAGCGGGCGGGCTCGATGCCGCAGATGAGCTCGATCACGATGTCCACATCGGGCCGGGTCACCAGCGCGGCGGCGTCGGTGGTCAGCAGGCTGAAGGGCACCGGGACCAGGCGGTCCCGGCTGGTGTCGCGCACCGCGACGCCGACCACCTCTAGCGCCGCGCCCGCCCGGGCGGCCAGGTCGGCGGACTGCTCGGTGAGCAGGCGGTAGACGGCCGACCCCACGGCCCCGCAGCCCAGGAGCGCCACCTTGAGCGCTGCGTGTTCTCTCGTCGCCCGCACTGAAGTGCTTCCCCTCGCCAGGTGCTCATCGTCTGGTTTCGCCCTGAGCGCCTCGGCCCTCTTCGAGCGGTCACAGCTTACCGAGGTCGCAGCACGAGCTCCCGAAGCAGCCGCTCGATCTCCGCCTCCGGATCGCTGGTCAGCCCGGTGTGCACCGGGCCCGCCTGGACTACCGTGCTGCGCGGCGCGGTCAGCCAGCGGAACCGGCGGCCGATGTCCTCCTGGCCGGCCGGCCCGGCATCCTGGCCGACCCCGTCGCACACGGCCGCGGCCGCGGCCAGGGCCCGCTCCACGCCGGCCACGTCCGCCGCCGGGTCCAGGGCCAGCAGCAGGCCGGCGTCCAGGGCGATCCGCGCGCTCAGGTACCGCAGCGGACGGCAGTACAGCAGGACGCCCGCGTTCATGGCCTCGCCGCGGTCCACCCGCGGGATCACCCGCAGCACCGCGTACTCGAAGACAGCGCTTTCCGGCCGCCTGCGGGGCACCCGCCCGCCTCCCCTGCCCCCTTCAAGACGCCGCCTTCCCTCGTCGCTCGTGCGCTCCTGCGTCGCTTCTCGCTCCTCAGTCCAGGCGGCGCCGCGCCCTCCAGCTC
>JBOHCO010000225.1:0-2286 GCA_050698895.1 Streptosporangiaceae bacterium | reverse complement strand
AGGACCAGCCTCGGCGGCGTCACGAGGCCAGGGCCGCGCGCTGCAGGACGGCCAGCTCGGCGCAGCCGGCCACGCTGAGGTTGAGCAGCTCGTCGAGCAGCTCGCGGTCGAACGGCTCCCGCTCGGCGGTGCCCTGCACCTCCACGAAGCGCCCGTCGCCGGTGCAGACGACGTTCATGTCGGTCTCGGCGATGACGTCCTCGGCGTAGCACAGGTCCAGCCGGGGCTGCCCGTCCAGGATGCCCACGCTGACCGCGGACACCGACGCGCTCAGCGGGTCGCCCTTGGTCTTCTTGCGTTCCCGCAGCCAGGCGATGGCGTCGGCCAGCGCGACGTAGCCGCCGGTGATGGCGGCCGTCCGGGTGCCGCCGTCGGCCTGGAGCACGTCGCAGTCGATGATGATCGAGTTCTCGCCCAGCGCCTTGGGGTCGATGCAGGCCCGCAGCGACCGGCCGATGAGCCGGGAGATCTCGTGCGTGCGGCCGCCCAGCTTGCCCTTGACCGACTCGCGGTCGCTGCGGGTGTTGGTGGACCGCGGCAGCATGGCGTACTCGGCGGTGACCCAGCCCAGGCCGCTGCCCCGGCGCCAGCGCGGCACGTCCTCGCTGACGCTGGCCGCGCAGAGCACCCGGGTACTGCCGAACTCGACCAGCACCGAGCCCTCGGCGTGCTCCAGCCAGTTCCGGGTGATCTTGACATCGCGCAGCTGATCCGGGCGTCGCCCGTCGGGTCGAGACATGGCCGCCAGCCTAGCGGGGCCGCGCACCCGCGGCGTCCCGCGTCAGTAGCTGGCCCGGTCCGGCACCCCGGCCTCGATCCACCGGTACACCGCCGCCACCCCGTCCTCCAGCGAGGTGCCCGGCCGCCAGCCCAGGTCCCGCTCGGCCGCCTCGATGGCCAGCGCGCTGCGCTGAAGCTCGCCGGGCCGGGGCGGGTTGAACCGCGGCTCGACCGGGCGCCCGGCCACCTGGCCGATCACCCGGGCCAGCTCCAGCACGCTGACCTCGCGGCCGCTGCCGATGTTCCAGGTGCCCGGCCGCCCGCGGTCGGCGGCGGCCAGGAACGCGGCCACCGCGTCGCCCGCGTAGACGTAGTCGCGGGTCTGGCTGCCGTCGCCGTAGATGGTCGGCCGGTCGCCGGCCAGCAGCCGGGAGCAGAAGATGGGCACCACCCCGGACTCGCCGCTGGGGTCCTGCCGCGGGCCGTACACGTTGGCGAACCGCAGGATGGTGTGCGCGGTGCCGTGCAGCCGGTTGTACAGGCCCACGTACTGCTCGGCGCAGTGCTTGGCCACGCCGTAGGGCGACTCGGGCAGCGGCAGCACGTCCTCCATCGACGGGATCGGCGCGTCCCGCCCGTAGAGGGCGCCGCCGGTGGAGCAGAACAGGACCCGCGCCCCGGCCGCCCGCGCCGCCTCCAGCACGTTCACCGTGCCCACCACGTTGGCCTGCGCGTCCGCCGCCGGGGCGGCCACGCTGGCCCGCACGTCGATCTGGGCCGCCAGGTGGCAGATCAGCTCCGGCGCCAGCTCGGTGATCAGCGCGGTGAGCGCGCCGGCCGCGGTGACGCTGAGCTTGTGCAGCGTGGCGCGCTCGCTGAGCCGCCCCGGCCGCCCGGCGGACAGGTCATCGACCACCGCCACCTCGTCCCCGCGGGCCAGCAGGGCGTCGGTCAGATGGGAGCCGATGAAGCCGGCACCGCCGGTCACGAGTACGCGCATGGGTGAGGAGTCTATGTGCCGGGCCCGCCCCGCCGTCCCGGCCCCGGCCCCCTTATGGGATTGCACGCGGGCCGCCCGGCCGGGCCACGGCCGGGCCCGGCCCGATTCCCCGGCCGGGATCACCCGGCGACGGCCGGGGCGAATATTCACCAGATAACCCCAGTGATGTATTCGGACTTACACATAAGGGAACTCCTTTGCGGAGTTTTTGCGCCCGGACATCGATCTGCGGACGATTGCTAGAGGAGGCACCGATTATCCTTGCCTGGCTGGGCGTGTCGGGGCCGGTAAACCCCGAGTGCCGGGAGCAGATGTCATGCTGATCGGACTTTAGCCTGGCAGATGGGGGTAGACAGCTCGGTATCGAGCGGCCAGGGAATGCTGGCCGCACGACGTTAAAGCCCCGGTAATCACGGTGTATCGGCTTTATCTTTCCTGTGGGAATGCGGAGGCGGCACGGGTGGCATTTCGGTCAGCGTCCTGGATTCGACACGCAGGCGCGACCGTGGCGGCGCGCGTACCGCCGGGTCGGCCGCGCCAGGCGGCGGTCGTGGCGTGCCTGCTCG
>JBOHCO010000224.1:0-1684 GCA_050698895.1 Streptosporangiaceae bacterium | reverse complement strand
GCGCCGTCGCTGGAGAGGACCTCCACGTTCAGGCAGAGCGACTGCATCTCCTTGATCAGCACCTTGAACGACTCGGGGATTCCGGGCTCGGGGATGTTCTCGCCCTTGACGATGGCCTCGTAGACCTTCACGCGGCCGAGGATGTCGTCGGACTTGATCGTGAGCAGCTCCTGCAGTGCGTAGGCGGCACCGTAGGCCTCCAGCGCCCAGACCTCCATCTCGCCGAAGCGCTGGCCGCCGAACTGCGCCTTACCGCCGAGCGGCTGCTGGGTGATCATGGAGTAGGGGCCGGTGGACCTGGCGTGGATCTTGTCGTCCACCAGGTGCAGCAGCTTGAGGATGTAGATGTAGCCGACGGAGACCGGGTCCTTGAAGGGCTCACCGGTACGACCGTCGAACAGCCTGGCCTTGCCCGATGAGCCGACCATCTGCTCGCCGTCCCGGTTCGGCAGCGTGCTGCCGAGCAGGCCGGTGATCTCTTCCTCGCGGGCGCCGTCGAACACCGGCGTGGCCACCGCGCTGCCCTTGGGCGCGCTGTCGGCACCGATGCTCTTGAGCCGCTTCTTCCAGTTCTCGTCGTTGCCGTCGACCTGCCAGCCGGTCGCCGCCACCCAGCCCAGGTGGGTCTCCAGGACCTGGCCGACGTTCATTCGGCCGGGCACACCGAGCGGGTTGAGCACGATGTCGACCGGAGTGCCATCGGACAGGAACGGCATGTCCTCGACCGGGTTGATCTTGGCGATGACGCCCTTGTTGCCGTGGCGGCCGGCCAGCTTGTCACCATCGGTGATCTTCCGCTTGGCGGCGACGTAGACCCGCACCAGCTCGTTCACGCCGGGCGGCAGCTCGTCGCCGTCCTCCCTGGTGAACACCCGGACGCCGATCACCTTGCCGGACTCGCCGTGCGGCACCTTGAGCGAGGTGTCACGCACCTCGCGCGCCTTCTCGCCGAAGATCGCGCGCAGCAGCCGCTCCTCCGGGGTCAGCTCGGTCTCGCCCTTGGGCGTGACCTTGCCGACCAGGATGTCGCCGGTGACCACCTCGGCGCCGATGCGGATGATGCCGCGGTCGTCGAGGTCGGCCAGCACCTCATCGGAGACGTTCGGGATGTCCCTGGTGATCTCCTCCGGGCCCAGCTTGGTGTCCCGCGCGTCGACCTCGTGCTCCTCGATGTGGATCGAGGAGAGCACGTCGTCCTGCACGAGCCGCTGGGACAGGATGATCGCGTCCTCGTAGTTGTGCCCCTCCCAGGGCATGAACGCGACCAGCAGGTTGCGGCCGAGCGCCATCTCGCCGTTGTCGGTGCACGGGCCGTCCGCGATGACCTGGCCCGCCTCGACCCGCTGGCCCTCGAGGGCGACCGGCTTCTGGTTGAAGC
This sequence comes from Streptosporangiaceae bacterium, assembly GCA_050698895.1. Taxonomy (GTDB): domain Bacteria; phylum Actinomycetota; class Actinomycetes; order Streptosporangiales; family Streptosporangiaceae; genus DASUBV01. The sequence continues at coordinate 306 of JBOHCO010000224.1, read as the reverse complement.
AGGTGCCCTGGTTGGACCGGCGGAACTTGGCCACCAGGTAGTCGGTGCGGGTGCCGTCGTCGTTGGCCACGGTGATGTAGTCGGCGCTGACCTGCTCCACCAGACCGGGCTTGTCGGCCACGATCACATCGCCGGCGTCCACCGCGGCGCGGTACTCCATGCCGGTACCCACCAGCGGCGCCTCGCTCCGCAGGAGCGGGACGGACTGGCGCTGCATGTTGGAGCCCATCAGCGCGCGGTTGGCGTCGTCGTGCTCGAGGAACGGGATCATCGCGGTGGCCACCGAGACCATCTGACGCGGCGACA
>JBOHCO010000223.1:0-3584 GCA_050698895.1 Streptosporangiaceae bacterium | reverse complement strand
GCCCGGATCCGCGCCGACTACGTCATCGCCGCCGACGGGCCGCGCAGCCCGGTCCGGGAACGACTGGGCATCGCGCGCAGCGGCCGTGGCACCCTGCGCCGGGTGGCCAGCGTTTACCTGCGGGCGGACCTGGCCGACCTGGTGCGCGGCCGGGAGTTCAACCTGTGCCAGATCGAGAACCCCGACGCGCCGGGCACCTTCGCCTCGATCAACGGCACCGATCGGTGGATCTTCACGACAGCGCCCGCCCTGGCCCGCGACACCGATGAATGGCATGCGATAACAAAGGTCGCCATCGGCAGCCCCGGTATCCAGGTCAGCGTCGACAGCGTTCAGGAATGGGAGCTGGCCCAGCTCGTCGCCGACCAGCTCAGCCAGGGCCGGATCTTCCTGGCCGGGGACGCCGCGCACGTGATGCCGCCGTTCGCCGCCCTGGGCGCCAACACCGGGATCCAGGACGCGCACAACCTGGCCTGGAAGCTGGCCCGGGTCATCGATGGCACGGCGGCCCCGGGCCTGCTGGACAGCTACCACGCCGAACGGCACCCGGCGGCCTGGTTCGCGGCCCGCCAGTCGCTGGCTCGCACCCCCAACCTGCGCCAGATGCAGACGACCTCGGCCGACGGCACCCCGCTGGCCGATTCCCTGGCGCTGACGCTGGGCTTCCAGTACCCCGCCGGGGCCGTCGTCGGTGACGGCAGCACGACTGCCATCGACCACCTGGACCTCCGGGGCCAGCCGGGCGCCCGCCTCCCGCACCGCTGGCTGCCCGGCGGGCAGCGGTCCACGCTGGACCTGGTCGGCCCGCAGCTGACGCTGATCACGGGACCGGACGGGGCGCCCTGGGCGGACGCGGCGCCGTCGGTCGGGCCGGGAACCCGGGTCGAGCGGGTCGGGCTGTCGGACTGGGGCGCTACCGTCGGCACGGGACAGGGAGGTGCGTTGCTGGTCCGGCCGGACCAGGTGGTGGCCTGGCGCCATCCCGGCCCCGCCGACGACCCGTGCGCCGCCCTCAGCGCGGCCCTGGCCCGCCTGCTGAGCCCGGCAGCGGCCTGCTAGCCGGGCGGGTAGACGGCGTCGCCCTGCCAGAAGTACCACTCGTAGCCCCACGGGTCGGTGACGTGGCAGGAACGCGGGCCGTAGGCCTCGTCCTTGGGCGGGTCGATCTGGACCCCGGCGGCACGAATCAGCTCGTACTGGGCGTCGACGTCGCTGACCCCGATGATCAGCAGCGTTCCCTCGCCGCGGCCCGAGGCCGGCGCTCCGCCGCTGATGTCGGCCCGGACCGGGCCGATGGCGATCTCGCCCTCGGACCAGGTCCCGTCGGCGGCGCGCACGCTGCGGGCCGGGCCGAAGCCGAGCACGCGGCCGAGCCATTCCGCGGCGGCGTCGCCGTCCGGGTAGCGCAGGTAGGGCGTCAGGCTGGTGAATGCGGGTGGCTGCGTCATGCCATCGATGCTGCCCGCCGCCGGGCTCACGGGCTTGGATGAATCGGCACCGGCACGCTGGCGGCGGCCGGGATGGTGGCCGCTCTACTAGACTCACCTGCCGTGACAGCCTCGACGACATCAGGCCCCACGGGGGCGGACTCGACCAGCGGGGTGCGGGTCCGGTTCGCGCCGTCCCCGACCGGCTATCTGCACGTCGGCGGCGCGCGGTCGGCACTGGTCAACTGGGTGGTGGCCCGGCAGTCGGGCGGCGTGCTGGTGCTGCGTATCGAGGACACCGACGCGGCACGCAACCGGCCGGAATGGACCGAGGGCATCGTCTCGGCCCTGGCCTGGCTGGGCATGACGCCCGACCAGTACGAGGGTCCTTACCTTCAGTCCGACAACCTGGCCGGTCACCAGGCCGCCGCGCAGCGACTGTACGCCGCCGGGCTGGCCTACTACTGCGACTGCACCCGCGACGACATCGTGGCGCGGACCGGTGACCAGCACCGGGGCTACGACGGGTTCTGCCGGGACCGCGGCCTCGGGCCGGGGGAGGGCCGGGCCATGCGGTTCCGCACCCCGGACGAGGGCACCACCGTGGTGGACGACCTGGTGCGGGGCAAGACCTCGTTCGAGAACGCCATCCTGGAGGACTTCGTCCTCGTCCGAGCCGACGGGTCGGTGCTGTTCCTGCTGGCCAACGTGGTCGATGACATGAGCCAGCGGATCAGCCTGGTGGCCAGGGCCGAGGAGCACCTGTCCAACACGCCCAAGCAGCAGCTGCTGTGGACGGCCCTGGGCCAGGAGCCGCCGGCCTGGGCGCACCTGTCGATCCTGGTGAACGAGAAGCGGCAGAAGCTGTCCAAGCGGCGGGACACCCACGTGTCGGTCGAGGACTTCCGCGACGAGGGCTACCTGCCCGAGGCCATGCGCAACTACCTCATGCTGCTGGGCTGGGCGCCCCGCGGCGACCGCGAGATCGTCCCCTGGGACACGGTCATCGAGGAGTTCCGGCTGGAGGACGTGAACCCGTCCCCGGCGTTCTTCGACGTCAAGAAGCTGCGGGCGTTTAACGGGGAGTACATCAGGGCATTTGCGCCGGATGATTTCGCCCGTGCCTGCCAGCCCTGGCTGGAGCCACCCGCCGCGCCCTGGCCAGCCGACCGTTTCGACCCGGCTGTGTTCGCGGCGCTGGCACCGCTGGCCCAGACCCGAGTCAGCCTGCTGTCCGAGATCACGACGATGGTGGACTTCGCCTTCTTGGCCGAGCCGGCCGTCGACGAGGCGTCGTGGACCAAGGCCATGAGGGAGCCGGCCGAGCAGATCCTGGCCGACGTGCAGACGGCCTACGCGGTGGTGCCCTGGCAGGCGGACGAGCTACGGGCTCGCCTGGAGACGATCGGTACCAGCTACGGGATGTCGCTGGGCAAGACGCAGGCGCCGGTACGGGTGGCGGTGACCGGCCGCACGGTGGGCCTGCCGCTGTTCGAGTCGCTCGAGGTGCTGGGCCGGGAGCAGTCGCTGGTGCGCATCCAGCGGGCACGGGAACGTCTGACCGGGCTGGTTTGACCGACGCGGGCCCGGCGGCAGCCGGGTATGCGCCTGAGGCCGCACCGCCGTCGGCCGGGCCGAGGTGGCTGACCTGGCTGCTCGCGCTGGCTGGCGTCGCCGGCGCCGGGGCGGCGCTGGTACTGCGGCCGGAGTACGCGCGGTCGGCGGCGGCTCAGGACTGGTCCCCGTTCGTGCTGGTCGCGGGGCTGCTGCTGATCGGGCTGACGGCCGACAAGGACGGGCTGTTCGCGTTCGCCGGGCAGCAGCTGGGCCGGGTGGCGCGCAACGGCACGGTGCTGTTCGCCGGCGCGGTGGTGATCATCGCGGTGGTGACGGCGACTCTGAACCTGGACACCTCGGTGGCGTTCCTGACCCCGGTGCTGGTCTACACGGCGGCCAGTCAGCGGCCGGCCGGGCCGGCGGGAGCACCAGGCGCGGCCGCGGTGGTGGCCGGGTCGGCGCTGCTCTACGGCGCCCTGCTGCTGTCCAACGCGGGCTCGCTGCTGCTGCCCGGGTCCAACCTGACCAACCTGATCGTGCTGGGCCACCTGCACCTCACCGGCGGGCAGTTCGTGGCCCGCATGTGGCTGCCCTGGCTGG
>JBOHCO010000222.1:0-2484 GCA_050698895.1 Streptosporangiaceae bacterium | reverse complement strand
GCGCCGCTGGGCGCCTACGGCGTGCTGGTCTTGCTGCTCGGGTCCGGGGTGACCCTACTCAGCCGCCGCCGGGGCCGCGCCTCCGGACCCGGCGAGGCGGCCTGACCCGCCAGCGCTGCCTGACCCGCCAACGCTGCCTGACCCGCCAACGCCGCCTGACTCGCCAACGCCGCCTGACTCGCCAACGCCGCCTGACTGAGCGAGGTCGCCTGACTGGCCCAGGCCGTGGCCGGCGAAGCCGTCGACGCCGATGCCCAGCGACTCCCCGGCGGCCAGCAGCGAGTCGTGCAGGTAGCGGCCCGAGGACCGCTCGCAGTGCAGCAGGTAGGACGGACCGGCGGGCTGGTCGTCCCGGATGAGGTCGGTGGCCACGCCCGCGACCGAGGAGCGCAGCGCCGAGCCGTCCGGGGTCATGTCGTCGGCCAGGTCGATGGGGCACAGCCGGGCCAGGAGGTCGGCCGCGTGCGGTCCGGTGACCCGGACCAGGGCCCGGCCGTGGGTGAGGTCGATGACGCTGACGAACTCCTGCGGCGCTGACTCGGCCGCGGTCCGCTCCAGGCGGCTGGCCACCGCGCCGGCCGTGCCGGCCGGGGCCAGCACCAGCCACTCGCCGGGCCCGGACCCGGCCACCAGCCCGGCGCCGTCCCGTACGGCCCGGCCGAACGGCACGCCCAGCGCCTTGGCCATGGCCCCGTTCCAGGGGGCGCGCAGGTGCACCTTGGCCAGCGGGGTGCAGTCGGTGAGGGTCAGCGGGGCGTCGCTGCGGGTCGCGCTGACCTCCCAGCCGGCCTCGACAGATACCGGGCCGGTGACCGGGATCGGGCTCCGGGCTCGCACGAGATACTCAGACACGAGATGCTCAGACACGCATCCGGCTCCCTTCGGGATCCACGTGAGCAAGGTGCTCGGTCACCCGGGCGGCGATCAGCGCGCCGCCGGGCAGCCGCACGGTGAGCCGGGTGCCGGGGGCGGCCAGCGGCGCCTCAACCTGGGCCAGGCAGATCGACCGGCCCAGGGTCGGTGACATCCGGCTGGAGGTAACCCGGCCGACGATGCGCGAGCCGTCCACGATCTGGCTGGCCTCCGGCGGCACGACGGCGCCGTCCTCGGGTTGCAGGCCGACCAGCCGCGGGTCGGCCGGGCCGCCGCCGTCAGCCGCCCCGGCGCCGGCAGTCGCCCGCGCACCGTTGTTTGCGGCAGAGTGCTGCCAGGCCAGCTCGGGCTTGCCGACGAAGTCGTCCTTGTCGAGCTTGATGGCCCAGTCCAGCCCGGCGCTGTAGCCGCGGGTCAGCCCGTCGGTGTCCTGGCCGACGATCAGGTGCCCCTTCTCCAGGCGCAGGATGCGCTGGGCCTCGACGCCGAACGCCGCGATGCCCAGGTCGCGGCCGCGGTCCAGCAGCGTCTCCCAGACGTGGAGCCCGTAGGCCGCCGGGACGTGCAGCTCGTAGCTGAGCTCGCCGGTGAAGCCGATCCGCCACAGCACGCAGTCGTCCACGCCGGCTACCCGGCCGGTGCGGACCTCCATGTAGGGGAAGGCCTCGTTGGCCAGGTCCACGCCCTCGGTGACCCGGGCCAGCAGGTCCCGCGACGCCGGGCCGGCCACGTTCATGCTGGCGTAGGCGGTGGTCACCGGCGTGACGTGGACCTGCCAGTCCGGGTGCGCGGTCTGCAGCCAGTTCTCCAGCCACTCCCACACCGCCGCCGCCCCCGACGACGTAGTGCTCATTAGGTAGTGCTCGGGGCCCAGCCGGCCGGTGACCCCGTCGTCAAACACCACCCCGTCGTCGGTGCACATGACCCCGTACCGGACCCGGCCGAGGCCGAGCTTGGACCACTTGTTCACGTAGACCAGGTTGAGCAGCCGGGGCACGTCGGGACCGCGCAGGTCGAGCTTGCCGATCGGGGTGACGTCGATGATGCCGACGCTGGTCCGCACGCCCCGCGCCTCGGCCTGCGGGTCGCCGTAGTGGTCGGGCCGGATCCAGGCCCCGGACACCAGCGGCCGGGCGCCGTGCGCCTCGTGCCAGGGCTGCATCGGGGAGTACCGGATCGGCTCCAGCGGCCGCCCGGCCAGCGCGCCCAGCGTGACCGGCGCGTACGGCGGCCGCCAGGTCGTGGTCCCGGTCTCCGCGATGGTGGCCCCGGTCGCCTCGGCGGCGATCGCGACCGCGTTGACCAGCTCGAGCTTGCCCTGGGTCGGCCCCATGGTGGCGGTGGTGTACCGCTTGGCCAGCTCGATGGAGTCGTAGCCCTCGCGGACCGCGCCGATGATGTCCTTCGAGGAGACGTCCTCGCAGAAGTCCACGATGCCGTGGGTGCTGGCCCGAAACAGCTCGGGATGCTCGGCCACGGGCAGCTCGGGGATGGCCACCGGCTCGTCGCCGGCCGCGTCCTGGCCGGCTGTCCGGTGGCCGTTGGCCGCCAGGCCGGCGGGCCGGGTCGGCAGCGCGGCCTGCCACTCCCGGCGCAGCCGCAGCGCGCGCC
>JBOHCO010000221.1:0-4648 GCA_050698895.1 Streptosporangiaceae bacterium | reverse complement strand
GCGGGCGAGGAGTGTCTCATCATCGACCCTGGCCAGGACGCTGAGGCGGGAATCGAGGAGATCGCCGAGCGGTACCGGCTGCGCCCCGCGGCCGTACTGCTCACCCACGGGCATATCGACCACGTCTGGTCGGTGGCGCCCGTGTGCGGGGCCAGGGACATCGCGGCCTACATCCATCCCGCCGACCGGGCGCTGCTCAGCGACCCGGCCAGGGGCCTGCCCATGCAGCCGGGCCAGCAGTTCCTGCGCGGCCTGACCTTCGCCGAGCCCGCCGACGTGGTCGAGCTGGCCGGCGGGATGACCCTGGACCTGGCCGGGGTCCAGGTCGTGGTGGACCACGCGCCCGGCCATACGCCGGGTTCGCTCACGTTCCGCCTGCCCGGCGCGGCCGAGCCTGGCACTCTGTTCAGCGGCGACTTGCTGTTCGCCGGGTCGATCGGGCGCGCCGACCTGCCCGGCGGCGACTACGCCACCATCCTGGACAGCCTGGCCAGGGTCTGCCTGCCGCTGCCCGACGAGACGGTGGTGCTGTCCGGGCACGGGCCGCAGACGACCATCGGGGCCGAGCGGGCGGGCAACCCGTACCTGGCCGGGCTGGCCCCGTCCGGCGGCCCGGCCCGCGGGCTCTGAGCACGCGGGCACCCGGACACCCGGACACCCAGGCACCCAGGGACCCGGACACCCAAGGACCCGGACACCCGGGAAGACATGGAAAGAGAGGGCGGGGAGCGATGATCCGCACCCACGAGGCAGGCACGCTGCGTGCCGCCGAGGCTGGCCAGCAGGTCACCCTGGCCGGCTGGGTGGCGCGTCGGCGCGACCACGGCGGCGTGGTCTTCATCGACCTGCGCGACGCGAGTGGCATCGTGCAGGTCGTGCTGCGCGAGGAGGACGTCGCTCACGACCTGCGGGCCGAGTTCTGCGTCCAGGTCACCGGCACCGTGCAGCGCCGGCCGTCCGGCAACGAGAACCCCGAGCTGCCCACCGGCGAGATCGAGGTCGCGGCGGCCGAGGTCGAGGTGCTGTCGGAGTCCGACCCGCTGCCGTTCCCCATCGAGAGCGGCGGCGAGCTGAGCGAGGAAGTCCGCCTCAAGTACCGCTACCTGGACATCAGGCGCGCCGACATGGCCGCCGCCCTCAAGGCCCGCTCCACGGCGGCCTACCTGGTCAGCGACGTCATGAAGCACCATCGCTTCGTCAACGTAGAGACCCCGTTCCTGACCCGGTCCACGCCCGAGGGGGCCCGCGACTTCCTGGTCCCGGTCCGGCTGCGGCCCGGTCACTGGTACGCGCTGCCGCAGTCACCCCAGCTGTTCAAGCAGCTGCTGATGGTCTCCGGCCTCGAGCGCTACTACCAGCTTGTGCGCTGCTTCCGGGACGAGGACTTCCGCGCCGACCGGCAGCCCGAGTTCACCCAGATCGACATCGAGATGTCCTTCGTGACCCGCGAGGACGTCGTGGCCATCGCCGAGGACCTGGTCCAGCGGCTGTGGACCGACATCTGCGGCTACGAGGTGCCGGTGCCCATCCCCCAGATGACCTACGCCGACGCCATGGCCCGGTTCGGGTCCGACAAGCCCGACCTGCGGTTCGACAACGAGCTCAGCGACCTGACCGGCTACTTCGCGCAGACTCAGTTCCGGGTCTTCCAGGCCCCGCACGTGGGGGCCGTGGTCATGCCCGGCGGGGCCAGCCAGACCCGCAAGGAGCTGGACGGCTGGCAGGAGTGGGCCCGCTCGCGCGGCGCCAGGGGCCTGGGCTACGTGCTCACCGACGCCGAGGGCGCGGTGTCCGACGCCGGCCCGGTGGCCAAGAACCTGACCGAGGCCGAGCGGTCCGGGCTGCCCGCCGCCACCGGCGCGGGCCCCGGCGACGCCGTGTTCTTCGCCGCCGGCACCGCTAACGCCGCCCGCAGCCTGCTCGGCGCCGCCCGCCTGGAGATCGGCCACCGGTGCGGCCTCATCGACCCCGACGCCTGGGCCTTCACCTGGGTGGTGGACGCGCCCATGTTCGAGGAGGACGCCGCGGGCGGCTGGACGGCCGTGCACCACCCGTTCACCTCGCCGCTGCCCGAGTGGGCCGACAAGTTCGACGCCCAGCCCGGCGAGGCGCTGGCCGACGCCTACGACATCGTCTGCAACGGCACCGAGATCGGCGGCGGCTCCATCCGGATCCACCGGCCCGACATGCAGCAGCGGGTGTTCGACGTCATCGGCCTGTCCCGCGAGGAGGCCGCCTCGCAGTTCGGCTTCCTGCTCGAGGCCCTGCGCTTCGGGCCGCCCCCGCACGGCGGCATCGCGTTAGGCTGGGACCGCCTGCTCATGCTGCTGACCGGCCGCGACAGCATCCGCGACGTCATCGCCTTCCCCAAGGCCGCCTCCGGCCACGACCAGCTCACCGGCGCGCCCACGCCGATCACCGCGCAGCAGCGCAAGGAGGCGGGCATCGACGTGATCCCGCCACCGGGTAGCTGACGGTAGGTTCGGGGGCGTGGAGCCAGAAAGTCTGTTCGACGCCGCGGAGGAGGAGGCGGCGCAGGCCGCCGCGCCGCTGGCCGTCCGGATGCGCCCGCGCAGCCTGGACGAGGTCATCGGCCAGGGTCACCTGACCCGGCCCGGCTCCCCGCTGCGCAAGCTGGCCGAGTCCGACGCCGGGCTGTCCGTGCTGCTGTGGGGCCCGCCCGGCACCGGCAAGACCACGCTGGCCTACGTGGTCAGCCGGGCCACCAAGCGCAAGTTCGTCGAGCTGTCCGCCGTTTCGGCCGGGGTCAAGGACGTCCGCGCCGCCGTCCAGACCGCGCGCCGTGACCTGGGCCTGAGCGGCGTGCAGACGGTGCTGTTCATCGACGAGGTGCACCGGTTCTCCAAGACCCAGCAGGACGCCCTGCTCCCGGCGGTGGAGAACCGGTGGGTCTCGTTCATCGGCGCCACCACAGAGAACCCCTCGTTCTCGGTGGTCAGCCCCCTGCTGTCGCGTTCCCTGCTGCTCACCCTCCAGCCGCTGAGCGACGCTGACCTCACCGCCGTGATCAGCCGGGCGCTGACCTCCGAACGCGGCCTGGGCGGCCGGGTCACGCTCGCCGACGGGGTCATGGAGCACCTGGTGCGGCTGGCCGGCGGCGACGCCCGCCGGGCGCTGACCTTCCTCGAGGCCGCCGCGCTGGGCGTGCCCGAGGGCGGCGTGATCGACACCCCGACCCTGGAGCGCGCCGTGGACCGGGCCATGGTCCGCTACGACCGGGCCGGCGATCAGCACTACGACGTGATCAGCGCGTTCATCAAGAGCATCCGGGGCAGCGACGCCGACGCCGCGCTGCACTACCTGGCCCGGATGATCGAGGCCGGCGAGGATCCCCGGTACATCGCCCGCCGCCTGGTCGTGCACGCCAGCGAGGACATCGGCCTGGCCGATCCCACCGCGCTGCTGACCGCCGTGGCCGCCGCCCAGGCCGTGGAGCTCATCGGCCTGCCCGAGGCGCGGATCAACCTGGCTCAGGCCACCATCCACCTGTGCCTGGCCCCCAAGTCCAACGCGGTGATCATGGCCATCGAGGCCGCCGCTGCCGACGTCCGGGCCGGCCTGGCCGGGCCGGTGCCCGCCCACCTGCGCGACGCCCACTACCCCGGCGCGGCCAAGCTGGGTCACGGCCGCGGCTACGTCTACCCGCACGACGACCCGGCCGGCGTCGTGCGCCAGCAGTACGCCCCGGACACCATCGCCGGCCGCGCGTACTACCAGCCCACCCGGCACGGCGCCGAGGCCAGGGCGGCCGAGCGCTCCGAGCGCATCCGCGAGATCCTGGGCCAGGCAAGTAACGGTGCCGCGGCCGTGCCTCCGGCCCCCTCCGCCGCCTCAGTCCGGCCCCGGCCAGCTCAGGACGCCGCCGGCCCCGAGGCCGCGGGCAGCGGGCCGGATGCCACCGCCGGCCCGGATGCCGCCGCCGCGCCCGACCGGTGACGATAAGGTCGGCGAACAGGACAGCCGGCCACCACGACGAACCGCCACGACGGACCACGACGAAGGAGCGAGCGCCGATGACCCCCGGACAGCTTGCCGCCCTGATCGCCGCCGGGTTCTTCGCCCTGCTGGTCATCGTGGCCTGCTACGTGCTGCTGCGCGTCGCCCGGCTGCTCACCGCGGCGACCGGGCTGGTGTCCGGCTACCGGGAGCGCGCCGACACGCTCATCGAGCAGGCCCAGGTCGTCGTCGACCGGACCAGCGAGCAGCTGACCAGGACCGATGCCATCACCGCCAGCATGGACGAGGTCACCGCCAACATGGCCGAGCTGTCCGGCCACGTCACCGCGATGACCGGCCTGGCCAGGGCGCTGACCGGCGCCGTGGGCGCGCCCGTGACCGGCATCTCCGCCGTCGCCTACGGTGTCCGCCGCGCGGTCGCCCTCCGCCGCCCGGACCCCCCCGCGCCCACGTCACCCCTGCGCCAGCCAGAAGCCGTGGTCGCCGCAATCCCCGCAGGAAAGGCGCGCCGCAACGGCCCGGAACGCCGGTCCGGAGCGGTAGCCGCCGCAACCCCAGGCGATGCCAGCCGCAGCGGCCCGCAAAGCCGGCCCGGAGCGGTAGCCGCCGCAACCCCAGGAGGTGCCAGCGGCAGCGGCCCGCAAAGCCGGCCCGGAGCGGTAGCCGCCGC
>JBOHCO010000220.1:0-2899 GCA_050698895.1 Streptosporangiaceae bacterium | reverse complement strand
GCCCGGGCATGGGCCAGGACGATCGGGTCGTAGTCGACGTAGACGACCCGGCTGTCCGGCGCCACCTCCTGGGCGACCTGGTGGGTATTGCTCGCGGCCGGGATGCCCGTGCCGATGTCGAGAAACTGGCGGATCCCGGCCTCGCCGGCCAGGAAGCGCACCGCCCGGCCCAGGAAGGCCCGGTTGGCCCGGGCCAGCTCCACCATCGTGGGATAGGCGTCGATCAGCGCGTCGCCGGCCTTGCGGTCGGCGGCGTAGTTGTCCTTGCCGCCGAGCAGGTAGTCGTAGATGCGCGCGTGGTGCGCGACGGTGGTGTCGAAAGCCGGGTGCTCACCGTTCATCCAGCTTCGCCTCATCCCGTCTGCTGCGTGCCGGCGCCATTCCGGACGACCGACAGGTTACCCGCCGATGACTCGGGTCGCCTGCCCGGGCGGCTTAGCCGGCTAGTAGCTCCGCTTTCCGGAGCGCTCCGGAGGCGTGGCGGCGCGCAGGCCGGCCAGGTGGAGGTCGAGGAATCGCGGCCAGGTGTCGGCGGAGGGCTCGCCTGTGGCCTGCACGAGCCCGCGCATGGCCATGATGAGCGCCATGACGTCGTCGGCGGTGACGCCCGGGCTGAGCCGGCCGCCCTGGCCCGCGCGGTGAGCTGGCGCGGTCAGCGCCCAGGTCGCCGCGGCCTGCGTCGTATGCAGTTCCTGCTGCACCGTGGTCAGGACGGGGAATGACCAGCGACTGCAGCAGCGCGAACGCCGCCACGCCCGCCGCCAGCACCGCGAACGTCACCTGATGGTGCGCCCGGCCGCGAAGTACCGCCATCAGGGCCTTTGTAAAGCGGAATCAAGCTTCCGCTACGAGCGTAACAAACCGGAATCCAGATTCCGAGGCCAGCCGTGTCGGTGCCGGCCGCTACCGTGCGGGTACCGGTAGCGGTGACCGAGCGGAGCGAATGATGGCTGAACGGGTGGCCGAGTGCGAGGTCCTCGGGCCGTGGTCGCTGGAGACCAGCCAGCGGTTCTGGGAGGGCTTCACTCCCGCCGCGCTGCCCGGCGCGCGCGCCGGAACAGGGCAGGCCGGAACAGGGCTGCGCACGGTGTTCTGCGCCGAGGCGGACTGGCGCCGCGCCGAGGCCGAGGTAACCCAGGCCGGGGATACCGCACGCGTGGTGGTGACCGGCGACGGTGATCTCGATGCGGCCGCCGCGCAGGCGTGCCGGTTCCTCGCCCTGGACGTCGACGGCCGCGGCTGGCCGGAGGTGGCCCGCCGTGATCCGGTCATCGCCGACGCCCAGGCCCGGCTGCCCGGGCTGCGGCCGTGCGGCTTCCACTCCCCGTACGAGGCGGCCGCGTGGTCGGTGCTCTCCCAGCGGCTGCGCGTCGTGCAGGCCGCCCGGCTGCGCGCCGACCTGATCGCCCGCCACGGCGAGGACGGCGCGTTCCCGCCGCCGCACGCCCTGGCCCGGCTCGACCTGGACCTGCCGGGCCGCAAGGGCGAGTACCTGAAGGCGGTCGCCGAGGCCGCGCTGGATGGCCTGCTGGACGCGGCGGCGCTGCGCGCCCTGGACCCCGGCCAGGCCGTGCAGCGCGCGCAGCAGGTCAAGGGACTCGGCCCGTTCGCCGCCGAGCTGGTCGTCCTCCGCGGCGCCAACGCCCCCGACGGCCTCCCCGGCCGCGAGCGCCGCATGGACGCCGAGATCACTGAGCGGTACGGCGCCGGACGCACCCTGGCCCAGGTCGCGCAGGCGTGGCGGCCCTACCGCACCTGGGCCGCCGTCCACCTGCGCGCGCTGCGCGAGGAGCGCACCGGCGAGATCGCCGGCCGCCGGGCCGGCACTTAGCGCAGGGTCCGGAACGCCGAGCGAACCTCTCCTGACAGCAGCTGCGGCTGCTCCCACGCCGCGAAGTGCCCGCCCCGGTCGACCTCGTTGTAGTAGATCAGGTTGTGGTAGGCCTCCTCGGCCCAGCTCCGCGGCGCCTGATAGAGCTCGCCGGGAAAGACGCTGACGCCGGCCGGGACGGAGACGTTCTTGGCGTCGAAAAAGCCGAACTTGTTGTCCCAGTAGAGACGGCCTGACGACACTCCCGTGTTCGTCAGCCAGTAGAGGGTGACGTTGTCGAGGATATGGTCGCGGGTCAGCTCGCCCACGGGGTTGCCCTCGAAGGCCCGGGCGATTTCCCCGTAGCTGTAGGCGTCGTGGTTAATCATCCAGGACGCCAGCCCCACCGGCGAATCGGCCACTCCGTACAGCGTCTGCGGCTGCGTCCCCATTTCAACGGCGTAGCCGGCACCCGTGGTATAGAACTTGCTGATCTGCTCGAACGCGCGCTGTTCGTCGGCGGACAGACCGGAGGGGGGCGGGCCGCCGGGGGCCAGCTGGCCGGGAATCGGGAGCGCCCGGGCAACGTCGGGCATGACCACGCCGGGCATGTTGGAGTGCATGCCGAGCAGTCCCGGAGGTGCCTGCGCCGCCATCAGGTCCGTGATGACCGCGCCCCAGTCGCCGCCCTGGGCCACGAACTGGTCGTATCCGAGGCGCCCCATCAGCTCGGGCCAGGCCCTCGCGATGCGGTCCGGGCCCCAGCCGGGCGCCCGTGGCTTGCCGGAGAACCCGTAGCCCGGCATCGACGGGATCACCAGATGGAAGGCGTCCGCGGCGCTCCCCCGTGGGCCGTCGGGTTGGTCAGCGGCTCGATGATCCCCAGCAGCTCGATGATCGAGCCGGGCCAGCCGTGCGTGACGATCAGCGGCAGCGCGTCCTCGTGCTCCGAGCGAACGTGAATGAAGTGAATGTCCAGACCGTCGATCTCGGTCATGAACTGCGGCAGGGCGTTCAGGCTGGCCTGGCACTTGCTCCAGTCGTGGTCTTCCGCCCAGTAGCGCGCGAGCTCCTGAATCGTCGCCAGCT
>JBOHCO010000219.1:0-2362 GCA_050698895.1 Streptosporangiaceae bacterium | reverse complement strand
CCGGAGGACGGGCTGACCGCGGGGGCGGTCCCGGCCTGGCCGGGCCGCCAGCCGCCGCCGATGTAGAGCTGGTACTCGCGCATGGGCGTCTGGTCCTTATCCCTGGACATCCCTGGTCCTTATCCCTGAGCCGTGGCGCAGAGCCGGCCGAGCTCGGACAGCGAATCGGGGGTCAGCCGGAACGCGGGCCCGGACACCGACAGCGCCGCCACGCAGCGGCCGGCCGCGTCGAGGACCGGCGCGGCCACCGCGACCAGGCCGTCCTCGAGCTCCCCGACGGCGGTGGCGTAGCCGCTGGCCCGGACCCGGGCCAGCTCGGCGGCCAGCAGCTCGGGCTCGGTGATCGTCTGGTCGGTGTAGCGCTCCAGGTGGCCCGGCACCGGGATGGCGGCGTGGGCCAGCAGCACCTTGCCGTTGGCCACCGCGTGCGGCCGGGTGCGGCGGCCGGTCCAGCCGCTGGAGCAGCCCAGGATGAAGGTGGCGGGCACCTCGGCCACGTTCAGGATGCCGGTGCCGTCGGGGACGGCCAGGTTGATGGTCTCGCCGGTCTGCTGGGACAGCTTGTCCATCGCGGGCCGCATCGCCTCGACGATGTCGAAGCTGCGCAGCGCCAGCGTGCCCAGCCGGATGGTCTCCAGGCCGAGGCGGTACCGGCGGCCGTGCCGGGCCAGCAGCCCGGCCCGCTCCAGCACCGCGGCCAGCCGCGAGGCAGTCGACTTGTGCACGCCGATGGTCTGCGCCAGCTCGGTCACGCCCTGCTCGGGGCGTGAGTCGTCGAAGCTGGTGAGCAGGGCCAGAACTCGCTCCGCGGACTGGAAGGTTGCGCCCGCCGCAACTACATTCTCGGACACGCAACTAAGAATGATCGCGGCCAGGGGCCGCCGTCAACAATCAGAACGTACCGTTGTGCGCGGGCTACGCGGTATGGTGCCGGTCACACCCTGTGTCACCGTTATCCGACGAGAGCGGGGAGAGCGCTGTGGGAACCGAGATATCCGACCCGCCGCCCGCCGTCGGCCCGGCGGACGACCCGCTGCCCGAGGCGCTCGGCCTGGCCAGGGGCGCGACCGAGGCCGGCCTGGGCCTGAAGCTGCTCGGCGGCCTGGCCGTGCGCGTCATCTGCCCGGACTTCCCGCCGCGGCTGCGGGCCGGCCAGGACATGGACTTCGCCTGCATGGGCAAGAGCCGCAAGAAGGTGGCGGACTACCTGGAGCGCAGCGGCTGCCAGCCGGACCGCCGTTTCAACAACCTCAACGGCGACCGGCAGATGTATTTCAACGCCCCATCGGGCCGGCCGATTGACGTGATGGTGGACCGGCTGACTATGTGCCACACGCTCGACTTCCGCCCGGCATTCGGGAGCCTGCCTTACACAGTGGACGCAATCGACGTGCTGCTCAGCAAATTGCAGATTGTCGAGCTTAACGAGAAAGACGCCTGGGACATTTTCCACCTGCTTTCCGGTGTCCCGGTCGGCCCGGCGGGCCCGGGCGGGAGCGGCGGTGCTGCCAACACCAGCGGCCCGGTGCTCGACACCGACCGGTTCGCCCGGTTGCTCGGCGCGGACTGGGGCTGGTGGCGCACGGTCACGGGCAGCCTGGCCAAGCTGCCCGCGCTGGCCGCGGACAAGCCGCAGCTGCTGCCGCCGGGCGCTTCGTACGACCCGCTGGCCCAGGCTCGCGCGCTGGAGGAGGTGGCTCAGGCGGCGCCGAAGGGCGTTAAGTGGAAGCTGCGCGCCAACATGGGCGACCGAGTCCGCTGGTATGAGCTGCCCGAAGAAGTGGACCACTGAACCGGGAAATACCCATTGGCACCAACTAGTCCTTGACGCCTCCTTGACGCCCTGTTGCACTGGATGCTACACCGTTGCACAGCAAGCTCACCAAAGGTCCCGGTGCACACATGAAGATTTTCTTTGCCACAGATATCCACGGGTCAGAGGTCTGCTGGCGCAAGTTCCTGAACTCCGCGGCCTTCTACAAGGCGGACCTGGTCGTGCTGGGCGGCGACGTCACGGGCAAGGCGATGGTGCCCATCACCGCGCACAACGGGTACTGGCAGGTGACCGTCCGCGGCGAGACCTACCGGCTGGACACGCGCGAGGAACTCGAGGCGATGCAGACCCGGATCCGGAACAGCGGCTTCTACCCGGCCATGGTCACCCCGGACGAGCTCCGGCACCTGAGCGAGGAGGAGGGCGCGGTCGACCAGCGGTTCACCACCGAGATGACCAGCTCCCTGGACCGCTGGCTGGACATGGCCGACGGCAAGCTCAAGGGCGGCCAGATCCCGTGCGTCCTCAACGGCGGCAACGACGACATCTGGGAGATCGACGACATCATCGAGCAGTCGCCGTGCGTGA
>JBOHCO010000218.1:0-12180 GCA_050698895.1 Streptosporangiaceae bacterium | reverse complement strand
CTCGCGGTGCGGGAGGCGATCTCGGCGACGGCGGCCAGTTCCCCGGCCTGGGCCCAGGCGGCGAGGCGGCGGAACGCCGACGCCACCCCCGGCAGGTCCCACTCACCCGCCGCCCTGAGGTCAGTGCCGGAGATCCACGCGGCCAGGCCCGGCCCGGCGGGCAGCTGATCCGCGATGGCCCCGGTCAGCTCGCGCGGCGTCCCGGCCTCGACCGCGGCGGCCTCCTCGGCAGCGGCATCCTCATCACCAGCCTCGCCGAGCTGGGAGCCGCCCATCGTGGTCAGCAGCTGCGCCAGGTCCAGCTCATGTGACCAGGCCAGCCCTTGACGGGAGTCGTGATCGGCGCCCTGGGTGACTGGCACTCGGATCACCTCCTCCGCGTCGCGGCGCTCGGTTATCTTCCTCGATCAGAGTATCGACCACCTCTGACATTCTGATCGATTCAGCGAACAAGCGAGCGAGAAGGATCGCTCATCTAGGGCAGCGTGATGCCGTCCCGGCGGCCGTGCCGCCAGCGTGGCTTGCGTTTGTCCAGGAAGGCGCGCATGCCCTCCCTGGCGTCCGGGAGCTGACTGGTGGCGGCCATGACCTCCATCGCGTAGGCGTACGCCTTGGGCTGGTCCAGGTCGATCTGGGCGTAGAGGGCCTGCTTGCCGATGCCCTTGCTCTCGGCCGAGCCCTGGGTGACCCGGGCCAGCAGCTCGCCCACCGCCGAGTCCAGCTGCGCGGCGGGCACCACCCGGTTGACCAGGCCCCAGTCCAGCGCGGTCGGCGCGTCGATGGGCTCGCCGGACAGCGCCAGCTCGGCGGCCCGCTTGCGGCCCACGTTCCTGGCGATGGCCACCATCGGGGTGTGGCAGAACCAGCCCCCCTTGCCGCCGGGCGCGGCGAATGCGGCGTCCTCGCTGGCCACGGCCAGGTCAGCGCTGGCCACCAGCTGGCAGCCGGCCGCCGTGGCCAGTCCGTGCACCCGGGCGACCACCGGCTGCGGCACCGACTGGATCAGCGTCATCAGCTCGGTGCAGGTACTGAGCAGGGCGCGGACCGCCGACAGGTCCGCGTCGGCCACGTCGGCGAAGTCGTGCCCCGCGCAGAACACCGGTCCGTTCCCGGCCAGCACGACGCCCAGCACGTCGCTGTCGCCGATCTCGGTGAACGCCGTGATCAGCTCGCGCATGTGCGCCAGCGACAGGGCATTGCGCCGCTGGGGCCGGTTCATCGTGACGGTGGCCATCCCGCCGTCGCGCTCGATCAGGATGTGGTCGAACTTCATGGCCAGCCTCCTTCGCACTGTCCGCAGCCTACGCGGACAGCACGGGAGCGGTCAGGCCCGGCGGCCGCGGCCTCAGGCCGCCACCGGGGTCTTGCGGGGCCGGCCGCGGGCCCGCTTGCCGCCCACGATCCGCCCGCGGTCCAGCAGCTCGCCGCCCCAGACGCCGGCCGGCTCGCCGCGCTGCAAGGCCCCTTCCAGGCAGGCGGCCCGCACCGGGCACACTGCGCACAGGGCCTTGGCCTGATCCAGGTCGCTGGGGTGCTCAGCGAAGAACAGGTCGGGGGCGGCGCGGCACGGCAGGTCACCGGGCGCGCTGACCCAGGGCGGTAGTCGGATCCAGGAATACACGGCCCCTCCAGCTCGCGGTGGCGCGGGCCGCCGCCGCTGGCGGCCCAAGCTCAGACTCGCCGTAAGGCCCCCTCAGCCGCATCAGGCAGATGCCTTATCTCGACCCTGAGCCGACCCTGAACTGGCGGGCGGCCGGGCCCGGGGTCGTGCCCCCGCACCCGGCCGCCCAGCTTGGTGTCAGCTCCCGGAGGGGATGCTGGGCACGATCCACTGGATCGCGCCGACCGAGCCCAGGCCGCTCTGCATGAGAACCCGGAGCTTGGTCGTCGTCACCGAATCGAACGTGACCGCGTTGAACGTGTCATCCGCGGCCGGGTAGGTGCTCGCGCTGGAGACGTCAGTCCACGCGCTGCCGTTCCAGTACTGCACCGACCAGGAGGCGGGCAGCCGCAGCCCGCCGCCATCGTCGGCAAAGTACACCGAGCTCCCGTTGGTGGTGATGGGCTGGCTCCAGTCCAGCTCCATCCACTGCTGACCCGTCTCCGGCCAGGTACCCCAGTACGGAGTCAGGTCGTTGTCGTCGCTGGACTGGATGGGGTAGATGCCGTTGTTGACGGCGGCAATGGTGGTCCACGGCGAGGCGTAGGAGGCCGACGCCGTCCCGGTCAGGGCGAGGTCGGTCACCCCCTTGGGCAGCGGCAGCGGGCGCTGTACCGACACCCACTGCTCGGCGCTGTCGGAAGTGGCCGCGCCCTGGCCAGCGTCGTAGCTGGCCGCTACGACGACGCCCGCGCCGCCGGTGGCCGTGCTGGGCGGCGTCACCGACCAGCTCACCTGCTGTGACTGGCCCGGCGCGAGGGACGCGAAGCTCGTCCCGGTGCCGGCCGAGCTGGTCCAGCCCTGCGGCGCCTGGAGGGCGAGCTGCACCTTGCGCAGGGTGGTCTGGCCGTTGTTGGTGATGGTGGCCGAGGCGGTCGTGGCCGTGCCCGCCAGCAGCGCCGGCTGCGGGTGGGTGCCCGGCGCGGTCCCGGTGACCTGGACGGAGAGTCCCGGCCGGGCCGCCTGGCCGAGGAAGATCTCGGCCACCCGGCGACCGGGATCCATGACGACGGTGTGGCTGGCGACCTCGTAGCTGCCGCCAATCACCCCGCGAACGCCGGCCGTGGCCAGCGCGGGCAGCTGGATCTGGATGTCCGGCCCGGGTAGCTGGCCGCTGAGCGCGACCTGGACGACCTTGCCGCGGCGGCTCCCGGACGTATGGATCCGCACGCCGTAGGTGGCCCGCCGGCCCGAGTTGACGTCGTAGGACGAGGTCAGGTTGCGGACCGCGATGGTCTGGCCGGGAGCCAGCCACGCGTCCGGGACGCCGCGGCCGATGTACAGCACGTTGCGGAAGCTGGACGAGCCGTCGGAGCTGGCGGTCTGGGTCAGGCCCTCGGCGGCCAGCGACTGGACCAGCGTCTGGGTCTGCCCGGCCATCGGCCACACGTAGGGGATGGCCCCGAACTGCGGAGCGGCGTGACTGCCCGCCCACGGGTTGGTCGGGTCGGGGGCGCTGCCGTTGGCCTCCCACCAGGCGTTGGGTCCGCCGGTGGTGGTCGCCAGCTGCCAGGCGTAGCTGGTGATCGGCAGGTCTCGGTACTGGCTGCCGTACAGCGCGCCGGCCGCGTAGCCGGTGTTGTGCGCCGTGCTGTAGCCGCTGTAGGCGCCGAAGGACGGGAACGGCTCGATGCCCTGAAGCCGGCTCAGGCCCATCTGGTACAGGTTGTCGGTCTGGGCCGGGTCGCCCAGGACGCCGCTGAGCTGGCCGCCCTGCAGGAAGATGTCCCACACGTTCTGGCCCCACAGGTTGGAGCCGTCCCAGTTGGCGTCGGTAGCGGTATTGCAGCGGTCGGCGGTGACGGGCTGGTTCACCTCACAGGGCAGGAAGTCGAAGCCGTTGGCCTGCTCGTTGGCGGCGAGCCCGGCGTTGGTGGCCTTGAGCAGGCTGGCGTAGGCGCCGCTGGCCCACTGGGCCTCGGCGGTGTTGCCGATCCGGCCGGCGATGTACTGGTAGGCGGCCAGCCCGGCGAGCGCGGACTCGTCGTCAAACAGCCAGGTGCCGCCCGAGTCGTTGTCGTCGGAGAACTTGAGGTACCCGGTCGTGGCACTGAGCTGCGCCAGGTACTGGGTGTGCATGATCGTGTACAGGCTCGGGCCCCACTGGCTGGGGCCGTTCGCGTCGTCGTGGAAGTACTTGCTCACGAACGCCACGTCGTTGGTCGACTGAAGGTAATCGGCCCAGGCCACGGGGGTCTTCCACAGCCCGTCCCAGTACCAGTTGGCGCCGAACTCGTTGAAGCTGGGCTGCTCGGAGATCCGCGCGGTCAGCAGCAGGTTCTGCGCGTCGGTGAAGTCGCCCAGCGTGAACCGGTTCTCCAGGATGCCGGGCACGTCGTGGTTGAGTATCCAGTCGTAGTTGTTGGCCCCGGAGAACTGGGCCTTCTCGCTCTCGACGATCCGGGTGTAGATGAACGCGGCCTGGTAGGCGTTGTCCATCGCCGTGCCCGGGTCGGCCAGGTTGTTGGTGTTGGCCAGCGGGACGTTGGGCAGCGACAGGTCGGGCGCCACCGACAGGCGCTGGTTCCAGTAGCGCGCCATCTGGCGGAAGGCGGCGTCGTAGGGCAGCGCGCCCGGCTGGCCCGGGCCGGGGGTGATCTGGGCCGCGGTCGGCAGCGTGCCGCCGACGGTGAAGGTATCCACCGCGGCCGCGAAGTCGTGCACCACCGTCTGGCCGGGCTGGATGGTGTCCGGCGCGCTGTCGAGCTCGACCAGGCCGGAACCCGACTGGCCCGGCGGTGCGCTGACCGCCGACGAGCCCTTGTTTGTCTCGGTGATCCTGGTGTAGACCAGCTCGGCCGGACTGCCGGCGATGGTCTGCCTGCTGGCGAAGTCCGTGATGCTGACGTGCAGGTCGCTGCGGGTGAACGAGGTGATCATGGCGGGCAGGTAGCCGCCGGCCTCGTTCCACTGCACCGACCCGGCGGCCGGCGCCTGGCCGGAGCTCAGCCCGTAGTTGTAGATGCCGAACGAGTACATCTGGCCGCAGTAGGTGGTGCCGCCCTGCTTGTACTGGTCGGGGACGCCGCGGGCGAAGTAGGAGCCGGACAGGTAGGCGAACGGGGCGTAGATGTTGCCTTCCCAGCCGATCACGGTCTGGTTGGCGAAGCCGTAGCCATCGGGGTCGTCAGGGGTCGGGAAGTTGGTGCCGTAGTCGCGCGGCAGCGTGCTGTCGTTGCAGGCGTTGACGGGCAGGGTCGGCAGCGGCTGGAGAGCCTGGTCACCGGACCCGGATCCGCCCGACGGCTTGGAGCTCTGGGGGCTCTGGGAGGCATGGGTGGTGCGGGCGGCCTGAGCCGCCTGGGCGGGCGCGGTGAGCGCGGGCAGGCCGAGCAACGGGACCGCGACCGCGGCCCCGAGGGTGCTCAGCACGGCCAGCCGCCGCCGCGTTCTCGTCATCAACGTGCTCATTCTTCGCGCCTCCTGCCGGTATGACGGCATGCCGCTATGCCGGTGCGAGCCAGTGCCTCAGAGCACCTCGTGGCCCAGCTGGTCACTGGGTCGCCGCTCGGCCGGCGGTGTGCCGCGGCTGTGCCGGAAAGTAAGGAAAGCCTTTTCTTCACCCTAGGAACACGTTTGCCGGGCCGTCAAGACCCGGTTTCGCTCGGGCTCGCGTACGCTTAGCCAACGCCAGGTGTCTGGGGCGGTCTACCAGGACCGGCGTGGTGTCCGGCGATCCCGCGAGTTGGCGGGCACCCGGGGGGAGCATCTGGCGAAAGGGCTTTCTGATGACGGAAAGCAAGGCGACGACGATCAACGACGTGGCGGCGCTCGCGGGGGTGTCGATCAGCACCGTCTCCAAGGCGGTCAACGGCCGGGGCGGGCTCAGCCAGGACACCAGGGACCGGGTGCTGGCCGCCGCCAGCCAGCTGGGCTTCCAGCCCAGCCCCATCGCCCGCGGCCTGCTGACCAGCCGCAGCTACACCGTCGGCCTGATCACCTCCGACAGCTTCGGCCGGTTCACCATCCCGGTCATGCTCGGCGCTGAGGACGCGCTCGGCCGCGGCCAGATGTCGGTCCTGCTCTGCGACGGGCGCGGCGACTCCATCCGCGAGGATCACTACGTCCGGACCCTGCTGTCGCGCAAGGTCGACGGCATCATCGTCACCGGCCGCCGCACCGACGAGCGCCCCCCGCTGGCCGCCGCGCTGCCCGTGCCCGCGGTCTACGTGATGACCCAGTCGGAGGACCCCGCCGACCTGTCCCTGATCCCCGACGACGAGGAGGGCGGCGAGCTGGCCGTCCGGCACCTGATCACCCTGGGCCGGACCAGGATCGCCCACCTGGCCGGGCCCGAGCGGTTCCAGTCCGCCCGGCTGCGCGCGGCCGGGGCCAGGTCGGCCCTGGCCGCGGCGGGCCTGACGCTGGCCGGCGGCGAGGCCATGTTCGGCGAGTGGACCGAGGCCTGGGGCCGCCAGGCCACCCACGCCGTGCTGCGCAGCGAGCCCGACACCGACGCCATCTTCTGCGGCAGCGACCAGATGGCCCGCGGGGCGGCCGACGCGCTGCGCGAGGCGGGCCGACGGGTGCCCGACGACGTGGCGCTGGTCGGCTACGACAACTGGGAGGTGTTCGCGGCCTCCGGCCGGCCGCCGCTGACCACGGTGGACATGCGGCTGCGCGACCTGGGCGGCCAGGCCGCCCAGCGGCTGCTGGCCGCCATCGACGGAGACCGCTCCAGCGGCGTGGAGCGCCATCCCTGCCGCCTGGTCATCCGCGAGTCCACCAGCGCCGCCCGCCCCGCCCAGCCCGCCGCCGGGCGGGCCCGGCTCGGCGACGGCTAGCGGAGCAGGAGGCGGTCGAGGCGGCGGCCCGCCAGGGCCAGGCCCAGGACGCCCATGACGCCCAGGTAGAGTACCGGCCACAGCAGGGCCGGGCCGACCGCGCCCAGCGTCAGGCCGCGCATCAGCGTGATGCCCTGGTACAGCGGGGTGCACTCGACCACGATCTGGAGGCCGCGCGGGTAGACGCCCAGCGGGTAGAACGTGGTCGAGAACAGGAACATCGGCAGCGTCGCGAGCTGCACGAACTCAAAGTGCTGCCAGCTGGTCATGAACGTCGTGGCGGCCATGCCCGCGCCCGCGAACGCGAAGCCGATCAGCAGGGCGGCGGGCAGGGCCAGGATCGCCCACCAGGAGTGGACCAGGCCCATGCCCAGCATGACGACCAGGAACGAGATCGCGTACAGGCCGCCGCGGATCAGCGCCCAGCCGATCTCGCCCAGGGCCACGTCGCCGGAGCGCATCGGGGTGGCCAGCGCGGAGTCGTAGAGCTTGGCGTACTTGAGCCGGAAGAACACGTTGTAGGTGGAGTCCATGACCGCGCCGTTCATCGACGAGGTGGCCAGCAGGCCGGGCGCGACGAAGCTGGTGAAGTCGATGGGCTGGCCGCCGGGGCCGGTCACGTGGCCGACCAGGGCGCCGATGCCGACGCCGATGGACAGCAGGTAGAACAGCGGCTCCACGACCCCGGAGGCCAGCATCAGCCAGGAGTGCCGGTAGGCGCGGGCGTGCCGCTCGATGAGGTGGGTGCTGCCCCGGCCGCCGAGGGCGCCGCCCCTGGTGGCTAGCAGGGATGGCGGCAGGATCCGCAGCGGCAGCGACAGGGCGTCTCCCCTAGGCATGCCCGGCTCCCCGGCCCATGGCGCCCCTAGACATACAGGCGCCTGCGGTAGTTGCGCTGAGCCACCAGCACGCCGGCCGTGGCCAGGACGGCCAGGTAGGCGACGTGGCCCAGCGCCGCGGCCGGGTCGGTGGTGCCCAGGCTGAGCCCGCGGCACAGGGCCACGCCGTGCCACAGCGGGGTCGCGTAGGCGACCGGCCGGATCCAGGCCGGAAGCTGGGTGACCGGGAAGAACGTGCCCGAGAACAGGAACAGCGGTATCAGCCCGAACCGGTAGATGACCGCGAACGAGGAGTCCTTGTCGCGGGTGATGGCGAACGCCTCGATGGGCGCCGCGAAGGCCAGCCCGGTGAGCACGCAGACCGGGATGGCCAGCACCACCCAGGCCGACTGGACCGCGCCGAACGCGGACATCACGATCAGGAAGATCGTGCTGTTCATGGCCAGCCGCATGGCGGTGAACAGCAGGTGTCCGTGCAGCAGGTCGGCCGGGCGCAGCGGGGTCGCGGCCGCGGCCTGGTAGGTCTTGAGCCACTTGACCGAGGCCAGCACGGGGTAGGTGGCCTCGCCCACGGCGGTCTGCAGCGCCCCGGCGGCCAGCAGGCCAGGGGCCAGGAAGGCCAGGTAGCTGATGTGGCCCAGGCTGGCCGTGCCGTGCGGGTCGGCCAGCACCCCCAGGCCCAGGCCCATGGCGCTCAGGTACAGGATCGGGTTGGCCACGCTGGAGTAGATCGAGCCGCGCCAGGTCCGCCGGTAGTTGACCAGCCAGAACCGGAACGCGCGGACGGCCATGGTCCACGTCCCGGCCAGCCGGGCCGGGCCCCGGCGCCCCGCCGGGACGGCTGTCGCGGCCATCAGTCTTCCAGCCGCCGGCCGGTCAGCCGCAGGAAGACGTCCTCCAGCGTGCTGCGCCGCACCAGCGAGGTGAGCGGCTCGACCCCGCGGGCCCGCGCGGCCGCCAGCGCCCGGTCCCCGTCCGGGACGTAGAGCAGGACCCGGTCGGCCAGGATCTCCATCCGGTCGGCCGGCACGTCGGCCAGCTTCTCCGCCGCCTGGTCGTGCTCGGACGGGTGGAACCGAAGCTCCAGCACCTCGGGGGTGGAGTAGGCCTCGATCAGCTCGCGCGGCGAGCCCTCGGCCGCGATCTGGCCGGCGTCCATCACCACCAGCCGGTCGCAGAGCTGCTCGGCCTCGTCCATGTAGTGGGTGGTCAGCACGAGAGTCACGCCCTGCTGCTTGAGCCGGAACAGCCGGTCCCACACCACGTGCCTGGCCTGCGGGTCCAGGCCCGTGGTCGGCTCGTCGAGGAGCAGGATCTCCGGCTCGTTGACCAGCGAGCGGGCGATGGTCAGGCGGCGCTTCATGCCCCCGGACAGCGGCTCCACCTGGTCCTCGGCCCGGTCGGTGAGCTGGACGAACTCCAGCAGCCGGGCCGTGCGCTCGGCGATCACTTCCCTGGGCAGGCCGAAGTAGCGGCCGTAGATGAGCAGGTTCTCCCGGACGGTGAGCTCCACGTCCAGGGTGTCCTCCTGCGGGACCACGCCCAGCCGGCCCCGGATGGACTGCCCCTGCCGGACCGAGTCCAGGCCCAGGATGGTCAGCTCCCCGCTGGTGGGCGGCGAGACGCAGCCGATCATCCGCATCGTGGACGACTTGCCTGCGCCATTGGGGCCGAGGAAGCCGAACGCCTCACCGCGGTGCAGCTCGAATCCGATCCCGTCTACCGCCGTGAAGTCACCGAACCGCTTCGTCAGCTCCCTGGCGTGTATGAGAACCTCGGAATCGGGCACTAGGAGACAGTACCCGGGTCTGCTGACAATCTCGAACGGGTACTCGCCGACCGGGGCTGACGGGGGCAGACCAGGGCACGCCGGGGGCGTGAACCTCGCTGCGCGGGCTGGCCAGGCCTGGCCACACGCGCGCGCCGCAAAGGGTACTCTCGCTGACAACATACCCGCGGTCTGCGGGGATGGGGCTGCGCACATAATTCGGCGGCTCGCGCGGAACAATTCACAGTGAACAAGTCCTCAGAAGGAAGGGTCGCCCTGGTGAACAGTGCCATCGGCCTGTATCAGCGGTTTCGGCACCTGATCCCCGAGCTCCTGAAGTTCGGCGTCATCGGCGGCATCGGCTTCATAGTCACCCTGGGCGGCGCGGACCTGCTGCGCTTCGATGCGAACCTGGGCAAGTACACCTCCGTCACCATCGCCACGCTCGTGGCGACCGGGGTGACCTTCCTCGGCAACCGGCACTGGACCTTCAAGCACCGCTCCGGCAGCAGCGCCACGCGCGAGAGCGTCATCTTCTTCGTCCTGAACGGCGTGGGGCTGCTCATCCAGTACGCCTGCATCTGGTTCTTCCTGGACGCGCTGAGCCTGTCCAGCCACCCCTGGTTCAACATTGCCAACCTCGTCGGCGTGGTGCTCGGCACGATCTTCCGGTTCTTCTCCTACCGCCAGTGGGTCTGGGGCGCGCCGCTCGCCGAAGCCATCGAGGGGCATGAGGAGCTTGAGCCCGCCGGCGCCAGTACGCCAGCGCCGAGCCAGGCCAGCCCGGCGGCGGGCGATCCGGCGGGCCAGCCCTAGTTAAATGTGGTGAATCGGTTTTAGGTTTTAAGCCCGGCAGTGAGCGTGCCCGCCGTCGGCCAGCAGGCCGGCCAGCGGGGTCCGCAGGGCTTGCCGCGCCTGCGCGGGAGTGAGCGCGCCGACGTCGACCAGGCGGCCGATGACGTGCTCTTCCCTGGCCCGCGCCCGGCTGGGTGAGGTCACCGGGTCGTCCTCGGAGGGGCCCTGGACCAGGCCGGCCAGCAGCGCCGCCTGCGGCCAGGACATCCGGGCCGGCGGCCGGCCGAAGTAGCCGCAGGAGGCCGCCTCCAGGCCGTAATAGCCGTTGCCGAAGTAGGCCACGGCCGCGTACAGCCGGAGGATCTCGGCCCCGGTGTAGCTGAACTTGAGCTTGACCGCCAGGGCGACCTGCTCGGCCTCCACCGTGATGCCGGTGCGGTTCGGCGTGTAGAGCATCTTGGCCAGCTGCTGGTAAAGGGTCGCGCCGCCCTGGTCACCGTCGTTGTCCACCTGGCCCAGGCCCGCCCGGACCACCGCGATCGGGTCGATGCCCGGCTCGGAGCTGAACCGGTGATCCTCCGTGGCCTCCAGCGCGGACGAGAACCGCGACGGGACGGCCGGGCCGGGGTAGGCCGCGTGGTGATCGGCGTCCTGCTCGCGCGCGATCTGGCGGGCGTTGCCGACCGACGGCGTGACCGCCAGCAGCGTGCCGAACAGCGCCAGGCTGATGCACAGCCCGACCGCGACCAGGCCGATGACCGTCCGCAGCAGCCTCGCCCACCAGGGCCGGCGAGGCCGCGCGACGCCAGTCTCGCGGCCCGCTGGACCACGTACCGACCCTCGTAGAGACACGCTGCCGCTCCGGATCTGGCCGCGGCGGGGCGCCGGGACCCGCCTGCACCTGCCACTATCGCGCCATAACGCTAACGACCATGCCCGCCGCGGAGTGCCCTGAGCCCTGGTCGCGCAGATCATCATGACGCCGGCGTGCCGTCCGGGCCCGCCGGGGTGACCCAAGAGACCCGGAAGTCACCTTGTGCCCGGCCCGCCGCCTTTCCGGGGATTCCGGCCGGGTCGTTACGCTCCCTCGGCCGCGGCCGCCAGCTCGTCCAGGTGCGCCGTCACGTCCCGGACCCGGTAGCCCGAGCGGTGCCGCCGCGGCCCCGTGCCGCCTTCCTGCCACGGCCGCGGGCCCGCCAGCGGCCGGTACTCCACGCCCGCGGCGTCCAGGCGGCCCAGGTGCGCCGTCAGCCTGGCCGCCAGCTCCGCCGGCAGCTCGGTCCCGTCGGGGAGCCGCCCCGGCTGGCCGGCCATCGATGCCTGCCCGGCCCAGGCCACCTGGGCCAGGGCAACGGCCCGGGGGAAGATCA
The DNA here is from genome assembly GCA_050698895.1 of Streptosporangiaceae bacterium. Classification (GTDB taxonomy): domain Bacteria; phylum Actinomycetota; class Actinomycetes; order Streptosporangiales; family Streptosporangiaceae; genus DASUBV01. The sequence goes on along the minus strand of JBOHCO010000218.1, from coordinate 964 downwards.
TGTATTCCAGCTCCCGGCCGTTCCTGATGTACTCCGTCCAGACTTGAAACTGGGCTCCGATCAGGTGCTCTCGCGCTGACGCCGGCCACTCCCCCGGCACCGGCGAGAACGCCGCCACGTCCATGACGCCGACCGGCCCGCCGATCCCGCCCGGCTCCGTCTCCAGGTCCGACTGGTAGTAGTCGAAGTACGTCGGCAGCACCGGCGCCGCGACCACGTCGTGTCCGGCCTCCGCCGCCCGCCGCGCGATCTCCAGGCCCCGCCAGGCCATCACGATGGTGTCCTGGCGCAGCATCCCCGGCCGGTCCCCCGAGCTGGCGAAGCCCTCGTCCCAGACCACCGCCCGGACGCCGAACTCGCGCGCCAGCATGTCCGCCACGTCGCGCAGGAACGCCGCGTGCAGCTCCGCCGCGCTGGCCAGGCCGCGCTGCTGGCGGTAGGCGTCGATCTCCGGGTCGTCGCGCCAGGAGTCCAGCACGCACTCGTCGCCGCCGATGTGCACGTAGGGGGTCTTTATCGCGGTCAGCAGCTCGCCGAAGATGTCGCGGAGGAACTGCATCGTTTCGGGCAGCGGCGACATCAGGTAGGGGAAGATGCCCCAGTCCGGGATGACGTGGTAGCCGCCCTCGGGCGGGTCGCCGGCGCCCAGCTCGGGCAGGGCGGCCAGGAGGGCGCTGGCGTGGCCGGGGACCTCGATCTCGGGGACCACGGTGATCATCCGGTCGGCGGCGTAGGCGCTGATCTCGGCCAGGTCGGCCAGCGTGTAGTAGCCGCCGTGCGGGGTCTCGTCGTAGGCCGCGTCCGGGTCCTTGCTGTGAGTCAGCCTGGTCCTGGGACGGTGGGAGCCGACCTCGTGGAGCCGGGGGTAACGGCGGCTCTCGACCCGCCAGCCCTGGTCATCGGTGAGGTGCAGGTGCAGGCGGTTGAGCTTGAGCGCGGCGTAGGCGTCGATGAGGCGGAGCAG
>JBOHCO010000217.1:0-3076 GCA_050698895.1 Streptosporangiaceae bacterium | reverse complement strand
GCCTGGACCTCCAGCACTCGGCGCACCGGTACATGCGCTCCATCGAGCGCACCGTGGTCGGCTTTTACTGGAGCTGGTAGCCGGGCCGCCGGCTCTCTCGCGCGGCTCGGCGAAATTGAGATGACGGCCGGGCTGGACGTTGCTAAGCTCTCGTGCCCTTCGCGCCTGTTCCCTCACGAGTCCATTCCGCTGGCTGACCCCTGCCCGCCGACCCTGCCTGCTCACCTCCGCCTGCTCACCTCCGCCTGCTCACCTCCGCCTGCTCACCTCCGCCTGCTCACCCCTGCCTAGTGAAGGAGATGCCTCATGCCGCCGGCCAGCCGCGCTCGCGCCGGTACCGCAGAATCCGACCCCGCTCCCGACCCGGCCGCGGACACCGCCCCCGACCCCACCCTGGCCGCGGAGCGTGCCCACCTGGCCAGCTCCCGCGAGTTCCTGCGGCTGATGCGCCAGGATGTGCTCTCGCTGCGCGCCCTCGCCGGCGATCCGGTGTCGGAGGAATACCTGAAGGCCGACCTCTACCGCCGGGCCGAGGCCCTCAAGGACCTGCCCGACACCCCGCTGTTCTTCGGCCGGGTCAACTACTCCGGCCAGCAGGCCGCCGATCCCGGCTCCGGCACGTTCGCCGGGGAGCAGTTCCACATCGGCCGCCGCCACGTCCACGACCAGGCCGGGCGGCCGGTGGTGGTCGACTGGCGGGCGCCCGTCTCCCGGCCCTTCTACCGGGCCGGCCAGGCCGAGCCGCTGGGCCTGGACCTGCGCCGCCGCTTCGGCTTCGCCGGCGCCGAGCTCACCGCCTACGAGGACGAGCCGTTCGCCGCCGGGCCCGTCCCCGCCGCCCCGGCCGCCACCGCCCAGGCGGACGAGCCGGTCAGCCGGATCCTCATCGAGGAGATCGAGCGGCCGCGCTCGGGCCCGATGCGCGACATCGTCGCCACCATCCAGCCCGACCAGGACGACATCGTCCGGTCCGCCGTCGAGCAGACCGTCTGCGTGCAGGGCGCCCCCGGCACCGGCAAGACCGCGGTCGGCCTGCACCGGGTCGCCTACCTGCTGTATGCCTACGCCGAGAAGCTCAGCCGCGGCGGCGTGCTGGTCATCGGGCCCAACCGCGCTTTCCTGGCCTACATCCGGCACGTGCTGCCGGCGCTCGGCGAGATGAACGTGTCCCAGCTGTCCGTGGCCGACCTGCTGGCCACCGTGCCGGTGCGCGGCACCGACTCCGAGCGGGCCGCCGTGGTCAAGGGCGACGCCCGGATGGCCGAGGTCCTGCGCCGGGCGCTGTGGGACCCGATCGGCGGGTCGGCCGAGTCGATCATGCTGCCGCGCGGCTCGCGGCGCTGGCGGGTCTCCGGGGCCGAGATCGACGGGCTGGTCGACGAGCTCCGGGCGCGCGGGGTGCGCTACGGGACCGGCCGCGACATGCTGGCCCACCGCATCGCCCACGTGATCCTGACCAAGATGGAGGCTTCGGGGGAGAGCTGCGACGACCGCACCCACGACGCCGTGCGGCGGACCCGCCAGGTACGGGCCGCCGTCGACGCGATCTGGCCCAGAGCCGACCCGGTGCGCCTGGTCCTGGCCCTGCTGTCGGACCCGGCCCTGCTGCGGCGGTCGGCCGACGGCCTGCTCGACCCCGACGAGCAGGACGCCATCGGGTGGGCCACGCCGCCCCGCGGTCCCGGCTCGGCCCGCTGGTCGGCCGCCGACGCCGTGCTGATCGACGAGACCCGGGACCTGATGGAGCGCACCCCGAGCCTGGCCCACGTGGTGGTGGACGAGGCCCAGGACCTGTCTCCGATGGAGTGCCGCGCCATCGGCCGGCGCTGCGCCACCGGCTCGGCCACCGTGCTCGGCGACCTGGCCCAGGGCACCACGCCCTGGGCCACCGCCAGCTGGGCCGAGATGCTCGGGCACCTCGGCAAGCAGGACGCCGACCTGCGCGTGCTGGAGACCGGCTATCGCGTGCCGCGGCAGATACTCGACTTCGCCAGCCGCCTGCTCGACCAGATCGCGCCCGGCCTGGGCGCGGCCCGCTCGGTGCGCCAGGACGCCGCCGCGCTGGAGGTGCGCCGCGTCGCCCCCGCCGGGCTGGCCCCGGCCCTGGCCGCGGCCTGCCGCGACGCGCTCGGCCGGGCCGGCTCGGCCGCCGTCATCGCCGCCGATGATCACCTGCCCGCCCTGGCCGCCGCGCTGACGCGGGCCGGCCTGCCGCACGTCACGCTGGATGGCGGCGAGGCGTCCGCGCAGCTCACCCCGTATATCACCCCGCATATCACCCTGGTCCCGGTCACGCTGGCCAAGGGCCTGGAGTTCGACCAGGTCATCGTCGTGGAGCCGAGTCGCATCGCGGCCGCCGAGCGGCGCGGCCTGCACCGCCTGTACGTCGCCCTGACCCGCGCCGTGTCCCGGCTGACCGTCCTGCACTCCGAGCCGCTGCCGGAGGCCCTGGCTCACGCCGTTTGATGCGGCTGCGTAACCTACATTTCTTTCAGAACAGAGGTAATCAGGGCCGCCGAGGCATCAAAGGACAATGCCGTGGCCCGCAGGTGGTTGAAGAACATGTTGTACCGGTCGACCTCGTCGACGTCCTCCACGTACAGGGCGCTGGTCAGGTCCTCGAGGTAGACCACGTCCGGGTCGACCCGCTCGGGAAAGACCAGGATCACGAACGGCCGTCCCATGGCCGGGTGCGCCCCGCCGCCGAACGGGATCACCTGGAGCGACACGTTGCCCAGCCGGGCCAGCTCCATCAGGTACTCCAGCTGGAGCCGCATGAGCCCGGCGCCGCCCACCCGCCGGCGCAGCGCCGCCTCGTCCAGGACGGCCCAGATCTTTGGCGGGTCAGCCCGGGTCAGGGCCGGCTGACGGGCCATCCGGAGGGCGACCTGCCGCTCGATATCGTCCTGCGGGCTGGTCGGCATGCCCGCGCCGATGACGGCCCGCGCGTAGTCCTCGGTCTGCAGCAGGTTGGGGATCAGGCTGACCTCGTAGATCCGGATCTCCGAGGCGGCGCTCTCCAGCCCGAGGTAGGTCGCGAAGTGCGGCTGGATGGAGTCGCTGTAGGCGTGCCACC
>JBOHCO010000216.1:0-1003 GCA_050698895.1 Streptosporangiaceae bacterium | reverse complement strand
TGCGGGCGGCGGGCGTCGAGCCCGAGCTGCGGACGTTCTCCGAGTCGGTGCCCACGGCGGCCGCGGCCGCCCTGGTGCTGGGCTGCGAGGTGGGCGCCATCGCCAACAGCCTGATCTTCGCCCAGGCGCCGGCCCAGGCGTCGGCGGGGCCGGGGGCGGCCGGGCAGGCCGGGCCCGGTGAGCCGCCCGTGCCGTTGCTGGTCCTGGCCAGCGGCGCGCACCGGGTCGACACCGCTGGCCTGGCCGAGCGGCTGGGCACGGGCAAGATCCGCCGGGCCAGCCCCGAGTTCGTGCTCGAGCACACCGGGCAGCAGGTCGGCGGCGTGGCCCCGGTGGGTCACCCCCGGCCGGTGCGGACCGTGGTCGACCCGGACCTGGCTCAGTTCGGCGTGCTCTGGGCCGGGGGCGGCGACAAGTACACGATGTTCGCCACGAACTTCGAGGAGCTGGTCGCGATGACGGCCGGCACGGTGATCCCGGTCGCCTGAAGGGAGTTTGCGGCAGCTAAAGCAGCTAAAGGGGTGGGCCCTGCGGGTCATTCTGGGGCCTGTGGGACAAGAGTTACGTACCGCCGCATCGGTCAGATAATTCTTCTGCCTTCAGGGAAGACTGAAATTCGGCGGATACGGTACTTCGGTGTCTATGTGCGCTGAGCGCCGTGTCGCTAACCCACGGAACGGAAACGCCCCGAGGGTCGTGGTCCTGGATGGACTGCGGCTTCTAGCTGCGACGATGGTGGTGTTCTACCACTACGTCGGGGTCTCCAACGCCCAGATCGGTGATCAGGGCCGAACCGAGGCCGGTGCCTGGGGGAGACCGGCGTCGAGCGTGTTCCCGCACTTCATGCATTCGATCGCGATGTACGGATGGACGGGCGTCGAGCTGTTCTTCATGATCAGCGGATTCGTCATCTGCATGAGCGGCTGGGGCCGGAGACCGGCGGACTTCTTTGTCTCGCGGGTCGTCCGGCTGGTCCCGGCCTACTGGGCGGCCATCGGCCTGA
>JBOHCO010000215.1:0-3847 GCA_050698895.1 Streptosporangiaceae bacterium | reverse complement strand
CAGGCCGCCGTCTGCTGCCCGGGTATAGTCCGGCCCGGTTTCTCCTGCTCGCCTGAGGTGGTGATGATGATCGGGGTCCGGGTGCTTGGCCCGCTGGAGGTGGAGGTTGGGGGCAGGCTGGCGCATGTGGGCGGGCCGAGGCAGCGCTGTGTCCTGGCGCGGCTGGTTGCGGCCCGCGGTCAGGTGGTATCCGCTGACCGGCTGATTGAGGATCTTTACGCTGGTGAGGGTCCGCCGAAGGCGCTAGCCGCGGTGCAGTCGTACATCTCTCACTTGCGCCGGGTGCTGGAGCCTGGCCGGGCGGCCTGGGACCGGGCGGGTGTGCTGGTCGCCTCCCCGCCGGGGTATGCGCTGCTCCTGGGTCCCGAGGCGGTGGATGCCTGGGTCTTCGAGACCGAGGTGCATGAGGCCGCCGGGCTGGACGACCCGGCCACGGTGCATGCCCGGCTGTCCGCCGCGCTGGCATGCTGGCGCGGCGCGGCGTACCAGGAGTCGGCCGGCCTCGGGTGGGCGGACCTGGAAGCCTCCCGGCTGGGTGAACTGCGCCTGACGGCCATCGAAACCCGCGCTGGCGCGGCGCTGCGGCTCGGCCGCGCGGCGCGGATAGTCGCGGAGCTGGATCAGCTGGCCGCCGAGCACCCGCTGCGGGAAGAAGCGTGGCGGCTGCTCGCGCTGGCGCTGTATCAGTCGGGACGGCAGGGGGATGCGCTCGCTGCGCTGCGCCGGGCGCGAGCCCGGCTCGCCGAAGAGCTCGGCGTCGGCCCCGGACCGGCCCTGCGTGAGCTGGAGGACGACATCCTCGCGCAGGCGCCGCGGCTGGCTGTCCCAGCGGCCGTCACGCCGTGGACCCGCCTGGCCAGCGGCGGCGTCCGGTCGCGCGCCGATTCGGCGCCCACTGCGGCGGCGTACGTGGGCAGGGACGCTGAGCTGGACCAGGTCCTGGCTGCGGCGGCCGGGGCGGCAGCAGGCCAGGGACGACTCGTGCTGGTGACCGGGGATGCCGGGGCGGGCAAGACCGCGCTGGCCGACTGGGTGAGCGCGCGACTGGCCGCAGGGGGCTGGATGGTGACCGCCGGGCGGTGCCCCGAGCACGAGGGCGCCCCGGCTGGCTGGCCGTGGGCGCAGGCCCTGCGGCGGCTCGCCGCCGCCGTCCCGCCGGCCGAGCCGCAACCGCTGGCCGCGCTACTGACCGACACCCCGGTGCCAGAGGGCGACGCGGCCGCCGCCCGGTTCCGGCTGCACCAGGCCATCGGCCGGTACCTCGAGGCCGTCAGCTGCGCGGCGCCGCTGCTGGTCGTGCTGGATGACCTGCACCGGGCAGATAGCGAGGCGCTGGCCATCCTCACGCACGTCACCGAGGACCTGACCGCCAGCAGGATCCTCCTGCTGGCCAGCTACCGCCCCGCCGAAGCAGGTGAGCCACTGTCCGGCTGCCTCGCGGCACTGGCCAGCCGCGAGCCGGCCCGGGTCGCGCTGCGCGGGCTGGACACGGCGGCCGCTGGTGAGCTGATCCGCGCGGCGTGCACCCGCCCAGTCGATGAGACGACGGCCAGGATGATCGCCGAGCGCGCCGGCGGCAACCCGTTCTTCATCAAGGAGACAGCCCGGCTGCTGGACTCGGAAGGTGAGCTCGCGGCGGCCACCGGGGTGCCCGCCGGGGTCCGGGAGGTGCTGCAGCGCCGGATCGCCAGGCTCCCAGTCACCGCGCAGACGGTGCTGCGGTCGGCGGCACTGCTGGGCATCGAAACCGATGCCCACGTGCTCGGCGTGGTGGCCGGGGTGGAGGACCACGTGCTGCTGGATGCCGTCGAGGCGGGGCTGATCGCAGGGCTGGTCACCGAGCCGGGACCGGGCCGGGTCAGGTTCGCCCACGCCCTGGTCCGCGACAGCCTCTACCAGGGCCTGTCCCGGCTGCGCCGCTCCCGTCTGCACACACGAGCGGCCGAGGCGATCGAGCAGCAGCACCCCGGCGAGGTGACCACGCTTGCGTACCACTACGCCGAGGCGGGTACGGCCCCCCTGAAAGCAGCCCGGTACTGCCGCCTAGCCGCCGAGCAGGCTCAGCAGCGGTTCGCGTACCACGAGGCGGCCCGGCTGTGGGAGCAGGCCATCGCCTGCCTGGACCAAGCTGCGGGTGCCGCCACGATGGACCGGCTTGAGCTGGTACTCGGCCTCGTCGGTGCGCTTCCCAGGCCGGCCAGGTGACGCGCGCCCGCTCGTTGCGGAAGGACGCCGTCCGCGCCGCGCTGCCGTTAGGCGATCCTGCGCTGGTCGCCCGGGTCATCACCGCTTTCGACGTGCCGAGGGCCTTGTTCTTCCGTGAATACGGCGCAACAGATCACGAGCTGGTCGGTACGGTCGAGCAGACGCTATCGGACTTGCCACCCGGCGACCACCCGCTGCGCTGCAGCCTTCTCACCACGCTGGCCTTCGAGCTGGAAGACGCCGAGTCCGACCGGGGCTATGGCGCCTCCGTTCAGGCAGTGAAGATGGCCCGGCGCCTCGGCGACCCGGCCATGCTGACCATGGCACTCGGCGGGCGCTGGGTAGCGGCCTACCGGGACCACGGGCTGGATGAGCAGGTACGCATAGGCAGCGAACTGCTCGCGCTGCCCGGCAAGCCGGTCACCGTGGACGCCCTCGCCCACCTGATGCTCATGGCAATCAGCTGCGGCGCCGCGGATTTCGGTGCGGCAGACGGGCACGCCGAGCAGGCCGCACGCATCGCCGGGCGGTACGGCCTCCCCACGATCGCGGCCGCGGTTACCGTGTACTGCGCCATGCGGGCGGCGCTGGACGGCGACCCGGCTGCCGCCGAGAAACTCTACCGGGAGGCGGCCTCCCGGCTTGACGCACTGGGGCTGCGAGAGCAAGGAGCCCTGGTGGGCATTCTGGGCCAGTCGTCCGTCCTGATCATGCACGGCCGGGCGGCGGAGATGCCCCGGGAGCTGGATGACTACCGGCACCTATCAGCCGTGTTCGCAGAGCTGCACGCGCTTAAGATGGCCGCCGCCGGCCGGGTTGCCGAAGCGCGCGCGGCAGCCGCTCATCCGCTCCCCATCCCCGGGTACCGCGGCTGGTTGTTCGGGACCGCTGTCCGGGGCTTGCTCGGCATCGCCCTCGACGACCGCGAGCGCGCCAGATCCGCCTACCAGGACCTGCTGCCCTTCGCTGCCCGGCCGGCGGGTGCCGACTCCATGCTGATCACCCTCTGGCCCGTCGCCCAGATCCTCGGCGACCTCGCCCGCTTCCTCGGCCTTTCCGGTGCCGAAGCCCATTACGAACATGCGCTCGCCATAGCGGGGCGGGCGCACGTGAACCTATGGCGTGATGCCGCCGCCAGCCGCCTGCGGCTGCGTCAGCCCTAAAGCCCGCAGGACACGAGCACTCCGCTGTCCGTTGACACCGCCCCTCCTGACCGCCGGCCGCCGCCGAAGACCGGCAGCAAACGGCGACGTGAGCCGCATCGCCAGGTGGTATCGCGCACCACCCGGCTGGACACCAGCTAATTACCATCGCGCCAGGCAGGCGCGGCTGATCGCCGCAGGCCCGGTCAGTTCCCGGTCGGTCACCGCGTGCGGCCCGTCTCGCGGAAACCAGGCCATCAGCGAACCCGGGTACAGGACTTGCTTCCAAACGACCGCAGCACCCGGCGCGCGTGCCTGCGAGCCTCGGGGGCTGCTGCGTACCGCGACCGTCGCTCGGGATCGTACGCAGCCGGCCCGTCCGGACCCCCTCCGACCCAGGCCACCCGGGCTCAGGAGCATCGGGGGAAGATCCCGGTAATGGCGGCGTGTTCTTCATGCCGAACGGCGGTTGTCAGCGCCAGCGCTGATCATTCAGCCCC
>JBOHCO010000214.1:0-3165 GCA_050698895.1 Streptosporangiaceae bacterium | reverse complement strand
GGGCGAGCTCGCCGGGGTCGTGACCCCCGCCGACCTGGGCCGCGCCGCCCAGCTGGGCGCGCTGCGGCAGCGGGCCGCCGCTGACGACACCGCTGGCTTCCCCTCCCGGTTATGGGCACGCTAGGCGTCCCGTTCTGGATCTGGGCCGTGACCATCGGCGGCCTGATCCTGGCTGTCGGCATCGACCTCCTGGCCGCCGTCCGCCGGGGGCACCGCGAGGTCACCCTGCGCGAGGCGGCCCTGTGGACCGCGGCGGTCGTCGCGCTGGCCGTGCTGTTCGGCCTGTCCATCGCCTGGCTGGGGCACCCGGCGGCGGCCAGCCAGTTCTTCGCGGGCTGGCTGACCGAGTACAGCCTGTCCCTGGACAACCTGTTCATCTTCGTGCTGCTGATCGGCAGCTCGGCCGTGCCGAAGGGCCTGCACAGCCGGGTGCTGCTGCTCGGCGTGGTCATGGCGCTGATGCTGCGGGGCGTGTTCATCGCGGCGGGCGCGTCGGCGATCAGCCGGTTCGGCTGGATCCTGTACCTGTTCGGGGCGCTGCTGATCGGCACCGCGATCCGGCTGGCCGTCAGCGGCCATCAGGCGCCGGACGCCGCCACCCGGCCATCCGACGGGCTGGTGATGCGTACGGTCCGGCGGCTGCTGCCGGTGGCGCCGGACGGCGACGGCGCCCGCCTGCTGACCAGGGTCGGCGGCCGCCGGATGGCGACGCCCATGCTGCTGCTGATCATCGCGATCGCCGCCACCGACCTGGCGTTCGCCTTCGACTCCATCCCGGCCATCTTCGGGCTGACCCGCGACCCCTACCTGGTCTTCACGGCCAATGTGTTCGCCCTGCTCGGCCTGCGCCACCTGTACTTCCTCATCGGCGGCCTGCTGCGGAGGCTGGCCCACCTGTCGGCGGGGCTGGCCGTCATCCTCGGCTTCATCGGCGTGAAGCTGGTCGCCGAGGCGCTGCACGAGTCGGGCGTGCACGCGGTGGGGCCGGTTCCGGTGCCGGTGATCGGCACCGGGGTGTCGCTGGCCGTGGTCGGCGGCGTGCTGCTGGTGGTGACGGTCACCTCCTTTATTGCCCGCCCCGGGAAGCTAGCCGGGCACCGTCAGCTCCAGGCAGCTGATGCCGCGCAGGTCGAGCCAGGCCCGGTCGGCGCCGCGCACGACCCGGAGGATGACCTCGCCGCAGACCGAGCAGCGGGCGACGAAGCCGGGGCCATCCGGGTACACCATGGCCCGGGCGATGACGCTGCGGTCGCCGCACGAGGCACACTGGCCGAGCGCGGCGGTGACATCCACGGCGAACAGCTCGCCGAGGGCTCCGCCAAGCACGTTCCCGTCTAGGTGCGCCGCCATCCGCTCAGCCTCCCGTGGATAACCCGCTCTCATTCCCTTTGATCAGCTGCCCGCCGGGCCGAAGCGCTCGGTCTTGATCCGGCCGGGGTCGTGACCCGCGCCGGTCAGCAGGCCGGCGACGGTCTCCACGTACCCGGTCGGGCCGCAGACGAAGACCGCCGGCGTCTGCCGGGCCGGCCAGCCCGCCTCGGCCAGCACGCTGGCGCTGATCCGGCCGGCCGGCCGGTCCGCGCCCGGCGCCGCGGTCCTGGTGTAGACGTACGTCAGGCCGAACCCGTCGCCCGTGGCGGCGCGCTCGGCCAGCTCGGGGCCGTAGATGATCTGGTCCGGGCTGCGGACCGAGTAGACCAGCCGGAACGGCACCGTGCTGCGGTCCTGCTCCCGGGCGCGGATCATCGCCATCAGCGGGACGATGCCGCTGCCGCCCGCCACCAGCAGGGCCGGCGCCGGGTCGTCGGGTTCCCAGACGAACCAGCCGCCGATCGGCCCGCGCAGCTCCAGCGGATCACCGACCTTGAGCACCTCGGCCAGGTACGGCGAGACCTCGCCGTCCGTCACCCGCTGGATGGTCAGCTCAAGCCGATGGCCGTCCGGGGCCGACGCGATGGAGTAGGACCGCTGGGTGGAGTAGCCGTCCTCCGCGGTGAGCCGGACGTCCACGTGCTGGCCGGCCGAGTGGCCGCGCCAGCCGGGCACGTCCAGGGCGATGGTCCGGGCGGTCGGCGTCTCGTCGCGCACGGCCGCGACGGTGCCCACCAGCCAGGTCAGTCGCCCCAGTACCGCTGCTCGCGCCACGGGTCACCGTAGTTGTTGTAGCCCAGCTGCTCCCAGAACCCCGGCTCGTCGGTGTCCATCAGGTCGATGCCGTTCACCCACTTGGCCGACTTCCACAGGTACAGGTGCGGGACCAGCAGCCGGGCCGGGCCGCCGTGCTCGGGGGTCAGGGCCTGGCCGTCGTAGCGGTAGGCGATCCAGGCCTTCCCGTCCAGCAGGTCGGCGACCGGCAGGTTGGTGGTGTACCCGCCATAGGACCGGGCCAGCGCGTACTCGGCCGAGGTCTCGACGTCGGCCAGCAGCGTGTCCAGCGAGACGCCGCGCCAGCGAGTGCCGAACTTGGACCACTTGGTCACGCAGTGCAGGTCGACGGTGACGTTCTCGCTGGGCAGCTGCTGGAAGGCGGCCCAGTCCCAGGACGTCACCTGGCCCTTCTCGGTCCTGATCCGCAGCTCCCACTTGGCGGTGTCGACCCGCGGCGTGGGGCCAGCGGACAGCACCGGGAAGTCGGTGACCAGGTACTGGCCGGGCGGCAGCTTCTCGCCCTCGGGCCGCCGCCGGCCCTTGAAGCCAGGCGAAATGATCGGCATGTCGACGCGCCTCCCCGTCGGGTCCGCCTAGTGGATGTGGGTCTGCCAGTCCCGCGGCACCCGGCCGGCCGGGCCGGGCACCGGCTGGTCGGCCGGGTGGTGCTCCGGCGGGGCGAGCTGCGGGCCGGACTCGTACATCTCGTTGGCCTTGAAGTCCCAGAACCAGGCCTCGCCGGGCTCGAAGCTGCGGATGATCGGGTGGCCGGTCTCCGCCGCGTGGGCGCTGGCGTGCTGCGACGGCGAGGTGTCGCAGCAGCCGATGTGCCCGCACTGCGCGCACCGGCGCAGGTGCACCCACCAGCCGCCCGCCGCGTCGCACTCCACGCAGCCAGTCCCGCTCGGGGCGACGGTCGGGTCGATCCCGGCTACCTCGCTCATTCGGCATCCTTTCCTGGTTCGGCCGGGGCGGCCTCAGCCGCCGGGGCGGTCAGCGACAGCCGCACCCGGAACC
>JBOHCO010000213.1:0-1472 GCA_050698895.1 Streptosporangiaceae bacterium | reverse complement strand
GACGGCTGGTCAGCCCGGCTGCTGCTGCGGGACCTGGCCGCGCTCTACGCGGCCGAGGTGACCGGCGAGCCGTCCGGCCTGGACGAGCTGCCGGTGCAGTTCGCCGACTACGCGGCCTGGGAGCGCGATCGCCTGCGCGGTCCGGTCCTGGCCGAGCTGGCCGCCTGGTGGCAGGGGGCCCTGGACGGCGCCGAGACCCTCCAGTTCCCCACCGACTACCCGCGCCCCGTGGTGGAGCAGTTCGACGGCGGGCTGGCCCGGCGGATGACCGACCGGGCGCTGCTCGACGGCCTGCGCGAGCTGAGCCGTCGCCAGGGCACCACCCTGTTCGTCACGCTGATGGCCGGCCTGCAGGCCCTGCTGCACCGGTACACCGGGCAGACCGACATCACCGTCGGCACCGTCAGCGCCAACCGGACCCGGCCCGAGCTGGCCGGGCTGATCGGCTTCCTGGTCGCCACGCTCCCGGTCCGCGGCGACCTGTCCGGTGACCCGCCGTTCACCGACCTGCTGGCCCGGCTCCGGGACACCACGGTGGCCGCCTACGCCCACCAGGACCTGCCGTTCGGCAAGCTGGTCGAGGCCCTGCGGGTGGAGCGGGACCCCGGCCGCTCGCCGCTGTTCCAGGTCATGCTCAGCTACGCCGAGCGCGACGCGACCCCGGTCACCGCGGCCGGGGTCGAGTTCGCGCTCACCGACCTGGTGGTGGGCATCAGCGTGGCCAAGTTCGACCTGGACCTCCTGGCCGAGGCGCGCCCGGACGGGCTGTGGTTCGAGTGCTCGTACAAGACCGGGCTGTTCGACCCGGCCACGGTCGAGCGGCTGCTCGGTCACCTGGAGGTGCTGCTGGCCGGGGCGGTGGCCGACCCGTCGGCCCGGCTGTCGCAGCTGCCCGTGCTGACCCCGGCCGAGCGCCACGCCGAGCTGGTCACCTGGAACGACACCGACGGCCAGGTCCCCGCCGTCACCACCCACGAGGCCTTCGCCGCCCAGGCCGCGGCCACCCCCGACGGCGTCGCCGCCGAGTACCAGGGCACCGAGCTGTCCTACGCCGGCCTGAACCGCCACGCCAGCCAGATCGCCCGCCGCCTCCGCCAGCTCGGCGTCGGGCCCGAGGTCCTGGTCGGCGTCTGCATGCAGGCCGGCCTCACCCGCCTCGCCGCGCTGCTGGGCATCTGGAAAGCCGGCGGCGGCTACGTCCCCCTCGACCCCGCCCTGCCCCCCGACCGCCTGGCCTTCATGATCACCGACACCGCCATGCCGCTCATCCTCACGGACGCCTCCAGCCTCACCAACCTCCCCGCCACCGCCGACAGCGGCACCGCCGCCCGCTCAGGCCTCAGGCTTGTTGATCTTGAGTCCGAGCGGGATCGGATCGCCGCGCTGGACGACAGTGACCTCGAGAGCCTCGCCAGCCCCAGCAACGTGGCTTACGTGATCTACACATCCGGGTCGACCGGGTGGCCCAAGGG
>JBOHCO010000212.1:0-2409 GCA_050698895.1 Streptosporangiaceae bacterium | reverse complement strand
CGGCCCGGCCAGGCCCGCCGCGCCGCCGGGCGCCGTGCGCTCCTCGAGCCTGGCCAGCCCGGTGCGGCGGCTGCTGCTGATCAACGGGGACCGGCTGATGGTCACGACCGGCCCGGCCGGGCGGCTGACCGTGGGCGTGCGGGCGGCCGCCGCGCGCGACTCGGTCACCTCGCTGCGGTTCGGCGGCCAGGTCATGGAGATCCCGACGGCCGCCATGCCCTACCTGGGCCGCGGCCTCAGCCCCAGCCTGTTCCAGCTCAGCGCGCTGGAGAAGGCCGAATCCGGCGGCCGCCTGCCGGTCGAGGTGGCCTTCTCCGGCCGCCGTCCGGCCATCCCCGGCCTGACCATCACCCGGTCCGGGGCCGGGCGCGCGGCCGGCTACCTGACCGCCGCCTCGGCCCGTGAGTTCGGCGCCGCGCTCTGGCGGCAGTTCGCCTCCGACCACGCGCGCGGCTCGTACGGCACCGACGGGCTGTTCGCTCACGGGGTGAGCATCACGCTGGCCGGTACCGCGCTGACCCGGGCCGCCCGGCCCTCGTTCCGGATGCACACGCTGACCATCCGCGGCACCACCCTCAAGGGCAAGCCCGACACCGGCGACTCGGTGTTCATCACCAGCGCCGACAACGTCCAGCGCTTCGACGGCTTCCAGGAGACCGAGAACTTCTTCTACCGGGGCAGCACGAAGTTCAGCGTCCCGGCCGGCCACTACTGGGCGCTGGCGACGTTCTTCAACTTCAACGGCAACAGCGCGTCGATGCGCATGGTCGTGCTGCCGCAGTTCACCGTGGCGGGCCAGCACACCACGGTGCGCATCGCCGAGCGGTCGGCCAGCAGCAAGGTCACGATGGCGACCCCGCGCCCGGCCGTGAACCAGCAGGAGACCTTCGAGATCGTGCGCGGCGCCCGGACCGGCGGGCCGTTCAGCTTCTCCAGTAGCTGGGCGGGCCTCACCGCCTGGGTCAGCCCGACGACCCGCAAGACCACCGTCGGCACCCTGCACACCTACACCTCGGGCACGCTGTCCTCGCCGTCCAAGGTCTCCCCCGGCTACGCCTACAACCTGGACTTCCCCGGCCCGGCCGGCCTGGTCCCGCCGCAGCGGTTCACGGTCAGCCCGGCCACCCTGGGGGCCGTCACCGAGCGTTACTACCAGGACGTCCCGACCTCCAATGCCGGATGGGATGTCTTCGGCGGGACCGCCGCCCAGCTCGCCTTCGAGTTCGTGCCGGTCATCCAGATCCACATGCCGCAGGTGCAGACCCAGTACTTCTCGGCCGGCCGCAACCTGCTGTGGACCCTGCAGACGCTGACCAACCTGAACCAGTTCGCCGGCGGCGACAGCGACGCCCTGCGCTGGTTCGCCGGCGGTCAGCGGGAGTCCCAGAACTGGAACGCCTTCCCGCTGCACCCGGCCCCGGACGTCACCCTGGGCGGCCCGACCGCCGCGTTCCCGGTGCAGGCCTCGGCCAGCCGCAGCGGCAACCGGCTGATCCTGGGCTTCACCCCGTTCAGCGACAACCAGTTCGGGCACGTCGGCCCCGGCTTCTTCGGCAACGGCAACGCGCTGGTCACCGGCAGCTACGTGGTCGACCAGAACGGCCGCCGGATCGCCGGGGGGAACGCCCTGAACGGCATCCCGGCCATCCGGCTCAGCGCCAAGCCATCGGTGCTCAAGTTCACGCTGAACGCCCACCGGTACAGCAGCTTCTTCCGGCTGTCGTCCGGCAGCCAGACCGTGTGGACCTGGCGCTCGGCGGCACCTGATGCCGCGGCCCGGCTGCCGCGGGCGTGGTACTGCACCTTCGTGTCGACCAGGACCAGCTACCGGCTGATCCGCCAGTGCGCCGTCCAGCACCTGATGACGCTGAGCTACCAGGTGCAAGGTCTGGGGCTGACCGGGCTGACCCGGCCGGGCCCGCAGGTCGTCGACGTGACGGCCGGGCACCTCCAGCTCGGCGGGACCGCGCCGGTCACCGGGGCCACGGCCCAGGTGTCCTTCAACGACGGCGACACCTGGTTCCCGGCCAAGGTCACCGCCCGGGGCGGCGGCCGGTTCCGGATCGCCTACAACGCCCCGGCCGGCGTCGACGTGACGCTCCGGGTCAGCGCCACCGACGCGGCGGGCGGCTCCATCAGCGAGACCATCGTGCGCGGTTACGGGGTGTCCGGGTGACCCGGGCCTCAGGAACCGGACGGATGCGGAAAGCGATGCGGCAAGCGACACGGGGAGCGAGGCAGATGAGCATGACATCCCGGGTAACCGCCGTCATGAGCGGCCGCGGCCGGGCCGGCCGGGCGCTGGCCGCGCTCAGCGGCGGGCTGGCTATGTGCGGGCTGCTGGCGGCCGGCGCGGCCGGGCAGGCCTCGGCCAGCCCGACGTCGGCCAGCGCGACGTCGGCCAGCGCG
>JBOHCO010000211.1:0-2286 GCA_050698895.1 Streptosporangiaceae bacterium | reverse complement strand
CAGCCGGGGTGGGCGGCTCAGCCGCAGAGCGGGCCGCCGCCCGGACCGGGCGGCCGGCGGCGCGGCCGGGGCCTGGGCGGCATCGGCGGCGATGCCTTCTCGCTTGGCGACTCGATTGGCGACGACCTGGCCGGCGCGGCCCTGGGTGCGGCCGCGGGGCTCATCGGCCGGTCCATCAGCAAGCGGATGCGCGGCCGGCTCGACCAGGCCATGTCGGCGGTCACCGACCGGCAGCAGGGCATGCTGCAGCAGCAGATCGCGATCGCCGAGCGTCATCCCGATCTGCGGGCCTGCCTGAACGATCAGGTGGTCTTCCTGGCCGGCGGCCAGCGCGTGCTGTCGATGGCCGGGCTGACCACGTCACTGACCGTCGAGCAGTCCGACGCTCTGGTGGCCCGGCTGCGCGAAGGATGATCAACTAGTTGGCCTGCATCACTTAAGCAGCAGAAGTGCGGAAACCTGCCGTCCCTGGTGACGGCGTGCATGCTGCCGAGCGCGTAGTCGGGCTGGCCGCCGATCGCCTTCATCTGCTGGACCTGGGTCTCGAAGTCCGGCGCGAACATCTTCTTGCGGGCCGAGTCGTAGCGGCCGCCCTCGTTGATGACGTCGGAGATCCCGGTGTCGTCGAGCGTCACCGAGGTGCGGGTCACGCTCATGACTGGTTCCTCCTCTGCCCGGCCAGCCGGGCCGACGGACCTTGTTGGATGACTTGAAACTTCACGTGAATGTTCAATGCTCAACTTACTCAGCGTCACTTGAACCGTCAAGTGATAACCTACGAAACGTGAGTCGCACCCGGACGGCGGCCGCGCCATCCTCGCGCTGGCTGGACCCCGAGCAGCAGGCCGCCTGGCGGGCCCTGAACGGCATGATGGCCCGGCTGCGCTGGGCCCTGGAGGGCCAGCTGCAGCGTGACGCGGGGCTGAGCTTCGTCGAGTACCACGCCCTGGCCTGGCTGTCGGAGGATCCGGATCACACGATGCGGATGAGCGATCTGGCCACGGTCACCGACGCCTCGCCGTCCCGGCTGTCCCACCTGATCAAGCGGCTGGAGCAGCGCCGGCTGGTCCGGCGCGAGCCGGACCCGGAGGACGGCCGGTACACCAACGCGATCCTGACCCCGGCTGGCCTGGACCTGCTGGTGGCCAGCGCCCCGGCGCACGTGGCCAAGGTGCGCGAGCTGGTCATCGACGCGCTCACGCCGGCCGAGCTGCGCACGCTGCGGTCGGCATCCGAGAAGATCCTGCAGCGGATCGACGCTACCGGCCGGTAGGCCCGCTCCCCGCGTATCCCCGAGCGTATCCCGAGCGTCTTCGCAGCTCACAGCCGTCATCGGGGCACAGCAGGACAGTCGCCCCAAATTCATCGATTGCCCCATCAGGCCCACTAATGATCTATACACTCACGCGGGATGGAAGCAGACATTTCATTCCTATCCCGCCGTACGGTCCTGGGTGCCGGGGCCGCTGTCACCGGCGCCTTCCTGGCCGCTGCCGCCGCGCAGCCCGCCGGGGCCGCGGCGCGGGCGGCGGCTCCGTCCGGGCGGCTCGAGATCGGGGCCAACGCCGGCTGGTTCAGCGCCGTGCAGGCGGCCGTGCCCGCGGTCACCTGCCGCCGGGTCTACTACCCGGAGTACAACTACGTCCCCCCGAGCTGGCCGGCCGGGCCGTCGGTGAGCCGGGCCATGGTCTCCATCCGGCCGGTCCCCGCCGACCTGCTGGCGGGCCGGCTGGACGCGCAGATCAGGACGTTCCTGGCCTCCGCGCCGCCGGGCTCGGACCTGACAACCTGGCATGAGGCGGGCAACCTCGCCGGCTACCCCCGCTACATCACCCCCGCCACCATGCGCCGGGTGCACACCCACATGCAGCGCCTGTGCCAGCGCACGAACGTCCGCTACGGCCCGATCCTGTGCATGCGCCCGTCGAGCATGCCGCCGTGGCTGGCGCCGGGCATGGACTGGTACGGGCTCGACATCTACGACTGGCCGGAGTTCCACTTCCCGCACGGGCCGATCGACGTCCACGGCCGGCTGTACCCGCGGCTGAACCAGTGGCGCTCGGTGATCCGGCACGTGTCGCACCGGCGGTACCCGGTGCTGAGCATCTGCGAGACCAACTCCAACCACCAGGCGCACCGGCCCAAGTGGTTCGCGGCGCTGGCCCACTGGCTGAGCCGCAACGGCGGCCGGAGCCTGCTGACCTACTGGAACGACGACCCGAAGGCGGTCGGGCCCTGGCTGCCGCACGACCGGGCGGTCATCCGAGCTCTCCGGCACGCAACAGC
>JBOHCO010000210.1:0-3241 GCA_050698895.1 Streptosporangiaceae bacterium | reverse complement strand
GCGGTGAGCGGCGTCTGCTCGCTCAGCCGGGCCACGTCGGCCTGGCTGGCGGTGCGGGCCGAGGTGACCTGGAACGGGCGGGGCCGCCCGTCCGGGTACAGGGCGACGGCCTCGCCGTCGAGCACGGCGGCGCTGACCCGCAGCGAGCGCGCGACGGCCACGATCTCCGGCACCCGGCTGGTGATGTCGTCCAGCGTCCGGGTGAACACCCGGACCTCCGGGCCGGAGCGGTGGACCTGGATCCGGATGCCGTCGATCTTCCACTCCACCGCGGCGGGCGAGATCCGCTCCAGCGCGGCCGCCAGCGTGGGTGCGGTCGCGGCCAGCATGGGCTGGAGCGGCCGTCCGACCTGAAGGGTGACGGCCAGCAGCGCCCGCTCGGCGGCGGCAGGGTCGTCCGCGGGCGCCCCCAGCGCGGCCACGGCGGCCTGGGCCAGCGAGCCGCCGACCTGGTGGGCGCGGCGGACCGCGGCCGCCGGCACCCCGGCCGCGGCGGCGATGGCCTCGGTCATGACTCCGCTCAGTGCGCCCTGGCGCAGGTCGCCGGCCAGCAGCCGGACCAGGAACTGCCGCTCGTCCTCGGTGGCCTGGGCCAGCAGCTGGCCCAGCAGCTGGCGCCGGTCGGCCTGCGAGCCGGGGCCGCCGAGCGCGCCGATGGCCCCGAAGGCCGCGTCGGCCTGGGCCAGCGTCAGGGCGGGGACGGCGGCGGCCGGCGGCAGCTGGAGCGGGCCGGGGAGGGGGCTGGGGGCCGGGCTCTCGCCGACGGCCGTTCCGGGGCCGCCGGGGGGCCCGAGCAGGTCCACGATGGCGGCGTAGCCGACGCCGATCTGGCGCTGGGTCAGCTCGCCGGACAGGAAGGCGACCGCGATCGGGATCTCGCCGGCGGGGACCTCGCGGAGCAGCACGGCGATCTCGGCCACCTTGGCCAGGCGGCCGGCCGACCCCCTGACCGCGGCTGACGTGCTCACGAGCCGGTGCAGCAGCATGCAGTGATTCTCCCCGACTGAGGCCACCGCACCGGGGTCGCGTGCCGTCTCGCCGCAGATGAGTGGTGAGACGCACTTGACCGCTATGTCCGCGAAGCGTTAGCTTCGCCGATCAGGGGGTCAGGACAGGAGAGCGAAGATGGCCTGGAGATGCCGGCGCGGCGGCGGTCCGGGACACGGTCGCCGCGGTCAGGACGGCTGACGGGATGGCCGCCCACGCCCGCGCCAAGCCCCGCCCGGTGCTGCTGACCGGCGCCTGGGCGCTGAGCCGCGTCTGGCGTGGCTGGCAGCGCAGCCGGCCGTTCAGCGGCGCGCTCCTCGCCGTCGCGGGCGGCACCGAGATCATGCTGGTCAGCTTGTCGGAGCACGGGCACGGCACGCGGGTCATCGTGCCGGTCGGCATGCTGATCGCCGGCGGCATCCTGGCCTGCGCCCTGCTGCTGCTGTTCGACCCGGCCCAGCGCTCGGTGTACGCCACGGCGGCCATCCTGCTGGCTGCCTCGGCGCTGACCACCTCCCACCTCGGCGGCTACCTGGGGGGCACGGTGCTGGCCGCGGCCGGTGGCGCGGTGGCGTTCGCCTGGGTGCCGGGGGTGCCGGCCGGGCGGCGAGTGCGCGCGCCCATTCCAGGCTTCACGCTGATCCGCGGCGAGGGCGGCCTGCATCCGGGCCCTGGCGGCCCGCATCCCGGCCCCGGCAGCCGGCCGAGCCTGGCCGCCACCCGCCCGGACCTGGCCGTGACCCGTCCGGGACCCGTAGCCCGTCCGGGACCAGCGATTCGCGGCGCGCACCGCTCTGGCCTCGGCTGACCACCGGTCGGCTACAGCCAGCCCTTGCGCTGGGCGATCTGGACCGCCTCGGCCCGGTTCCGCGCGCCGAGCTTGTGCATGGCGGCCGACAAGTGATTGCGCACGGTGCCCGGCGACAGGTGCAGCCGCCCGGCGATCTCGCTGATCGCGTCGTGCCCGGCCGCAGCGGTCAGCACGTCGGTCTCGCGGCTGGTCAGCGGGCTGTCGCCCTCGGCCAGCGCGGCCGCGGCCAGGACCGGGTCCACGACCCGCTCGCCCTTGGCCACCCGCCGGATGGCCTCGGCCAGCTCGGCCGCGGGGGCGTCCTTGAGCAGGAACCCGCTGGCCCCGGCGGTCATGGCGGCGCGCAGGTAGCCGGGCCGCCCGAAGGTGGTCACGATGACCACGTGGCCTGGGAAGCCGTCCTGGTTCAGCTGCCGGGCGACCTCGATGCCGGTGCTGCCCGGCATCTCGATGTCCAGCACGGCCACATCCGGGTGGTGCTTGCGGACCATCGCCACGGCCTCGTCGCCGGTGGCGGCCTGGGCCACCACCTCGATGTCGGGCTCCAGCCCGAGCAGCGCCACCAGGGCCTGGCGGACCATGGCCTGGTCCTCAGCGATCATGATGCGAACGGTCACCGTCTCAGTCCGATTCCGGGATCGGGATGCTGACCTGCAGCCGGAAGCCGCGCGGCCGCACCGGTCCGGCGGCCAGCTTCCCGCCCAGCTGCCGGACCCGCTCGCTCAGGCCCGCCAGCCCGGACCCGGTCCGCCGCGGCCAGCCGTACCCCGGCTCCGCCGGAACCGGAGTGACCGGCGTGACCACCTGGGCCACAGCAGCGCGGGCCGGGACGGCGCCGCCGGCTGCGGCCACGGCGGGCCCGGCTGGCGCGGGCACGGGCGCCAGGCTCATTTGTTGCGGACCATCCGTATCCCGCGCATACCGGCCGCCGTCGTCGGTGATCTCGACCACCGCCTCGCCCCGGCCGGTGGTCACCTCGATCGCGGCGTGGCCCGCGCCGGCGTGCCGGACCACGTTGGTCACGCCTTCCCGGACCGTCCAGGCGAGCGCGGCGTCCACCTCGCCGGGCAGGCCGAGCGACGGCGGCGCGTCGATCCGCACGGTGATCCCGGCGGCGGTCAGCAACTGCCGGGCCGCGCCCAGCTCGGCGGCGAGGTCGGGCTGCCGGTAGCCGGCCACCGCCTCGCGCACGTCGCTCAGCGACTGCCGGGCCACGGCCTCCAGCTCGGCCAGTTCGCGGCCCGCCCGCTCGGCGTCGGTGGACATCGTCCGGCGAGACAGCTCGGCCTTCAGCGTGATCAGGGACAGGCTGTGACCGAGCAGGTCATGCAGGTCCCTGGCGATCCGCAGCCGCTCCTCGGCCACGGCGATGCGGGCCAGCTCGGCCCTGGTCTGGCGCAGCGTGGCGACGGTCTCCATCCGCTTGCCCGCGGTATAGGCCAG
>JBOHCO010000209.1:0-2636 GCA_050698895.1 Streptosporangiaceae bacterium | reverse complement strand
GCCGGCCCAAGCTGAGCGCCGAGGCGCAGGAGTTCTACGCGGCGACCCGGCGCTGGCACGTGGAGATCGCCATCGCGGTGGCCGGCCGGGTCCGCGAGCAGTACCCCGAGGGCCTGCCCACCGCCGACATCCGGTCGCCCGACGAGCCGCTGCTCGGCCACGCCGGCCCGGAGTGAGCCCGTCGCCGCCCTGGATCTGATAACAGCAAGAAGCGTGCGCAGGCTCTGGGTGATAACAGCAAGAAGCGTGCGCACCGATGAGTATGCGGGCCGGCCGCCGTCATTAAGACGGAGCGGGCGGCCGGACGGGGGCCGGCCGCCCGGCCAGACCGCGGAGGTGGACCGATGAGCGCAGGGCTGACGACCTCGGGCGTGGCGGGACTGCACGCGGTGGCGCAGCGGTTCGTCGGCGGCGACCTCATCCCCGGCCTGGTCGCGCTGGTGGCTCGCGGCGAGGACGTGCACGTGGACGCGCTGGGCACCCTGGCCGTCGACGGGCCGCCGGTCTGGCGTGACTCGCAGTTCCGGATCTCCTCGACCACCAAGCCGATCACCGCGGCGGCCACGCTGGCGCTGGTCGCCGAGGGACGGCTGGACCTGGACGAGCCGGTCGGCCGGCTGCTGCCCGAGCTGGCCAGCCCCCGGGTGCTGCGGACCATGAGCGGCCCGCTGGACGACACCGTGCCCGCCCGCCGGCCCATCACCGCCCGCGACCTGCTCACCTTCACGTTCGGGTTCGGCTCCTGCCTGGACCAGTTCCTGGCTCCGGAGCCGTGGCCGGTGGTCGCGGCGGCCGACGCGCTCGACCTGGCCACTCTGGGGCCGCCGGACCCGGGCCGGAAGCCCGACCCGGACACCTGGATCGCCGGGCTCGGCTCGCTGCCGCTGATGGCCCAGCCGGGGGAGCGCTGGCTCTACAGCACCGGCGCGTCGGTGCTGGGCGTGCTGCTGGCCCGCGCCGCGGGCGTCCCGTTCCCCGAGGTGCTGCGGACCCGGATCTTCGAGCCGCTGGGCATGCACGACACCAGCTTCTGGGCCAGGGACCCGAGCCGGCTGGCCACGGCCTACCGGTCCGGGCCGGACGGCCTGGTGGTCACCGACCCGCCGGACGGCGCCTGGAGCCGGCCGCCGGCGTTCGGCGACGGCGCGGACGGGCTGGTCTCCACCGCCGCCGACCTGCTGGCGTTCGCGCGGATGATGCTGCGCGGCGGCATCCCGGTGCTCACGGCAGACGCGGTGCGGGAGATGACCACCGGGCAGATCACCCCGGCCCAGCGGGCCAGGGACGGCCTGGCGCCGGGCTTCTTCGACGAGTTCACCTGGTCATTCGGCCAGGCCGTGCGCGACGACGGGGCCTACGGGTGGGATGGGGGCCTGGGCACCTCGTGGCTGGTCGACCCGCGCCACGACCTGGTGATCATGGTGCTGACCCAGCGGATGCTCGAGGGCCCGGACGAGTCGCCCCCGGTGCACGACGAGATCCGCGCGGCGGCCTACGCGGCGCTGGCCTGACCGCTCAGCTCGGCGGCCAGGGCGGCGGCGACGGCCGGGTAGCGGAAGCTGAAGCCGGCCTGCTCCAGCTTCTCCGGCAGCACCCGGGCGCTGCCCAGCAGCTCGCCGGAGGCCTCGCCGAGCCCGGCGCGCAGCGCCACGGCGGGCACGGTCAGCACCGCGGGCCGGTGCACGGCGCGGGCCAGGGCCGCGGTGAACACGGCGTTGGTGACCGGCGCGGGCGCGGTCAGGTTCACCGGCCCGGTCACCTCGGGGTGGTCGAGCAGGAAGCGGATGGCCCGGACCTCGTCGGTCTTGGCGATCCAGCTCAGGTACTGGCGGCCGGTGCCCAGCCGGGCGCCGAGGCCCAGCCGGAACAGCGGCAGCAGCGGGCCCAGGACCCCGCCGCGGCCAGACAGCACCAGGCCGCTGCGCAGGTTCACCACCCGGGTGCCCGCCGGGGCGGCGGCCGCAGCGGCCTCCCAGTCGCGGACCAGCGCGGCCAGGAACCCGCTCCCGGCCGGGGCCGACTCGGTCACCGGCCGGTCGCCGGTGTCGCCGTACCAGCCGATGGCCGAGGCGCACAGCAGCGCCGGCGGGGGATCGGGCGCGGCCGCGATGGCCTCGACGATGGCCCGGGTGCTGGCGATCCGGCTGTCGCGCAGCTGCTGCTTGCGGGCGGCGGTCCAGCGGCCGCCGGCGACCGACGCACCGGACAGGTGCACCACGCCGCCGGCGCCGCTCAGCACGGCCGGGTCGAGCCGGCCGGCCGTGGCCCGCGGATCCCAGCTGACCTCGGCCGGGGACGCGGGGGACCGGCGGACCAGCCGGGTGACCTCGATGCCGTCCCGGTCCAGGCTGGCCGCCAGGGCGGTGCCGATCAGCCCGGTGGCGCCGCTGATGACGATGCGCACAGACCATCCCCCCGGCATATAACCCGCATATAACCCGCATATAACCCGCGGCGCCGGGCTAGAGCCCGAGCTCGGTCTCGAAGGCGCCTTCCTCGAGCCGGGCCTTGAGCGTGACCAGGAACCGCGCGGCGTCGGCCCCGTCGACCAGCCGGTGGTCGTAGGTCAGCGCCAGGTAGACCATCGACCGGACGGTGATGACCTCGCCCAGCGCCGGGTCCTCGACCACCACGGC
>JBOHCO010000208.1:0-5296 GCA_050698895.1 Streptosporangiaceae bacterium | reverse complement strand
CGCCGGTGATGCCGTGCACCCGGCCCTCGGTGTCCCGGCCGTGCCTGATGCTGGCCGAGCTGAACTGCGTGCCTAGCGCGAGCGCGGCGACCGCGTGCCCGGCCTCGTGCCAGGCGGTCACCGCCGCGGCCGTGCGGGCCGGCGCGTAGCTGGCGAAGGCGCCCACGTCGTAGCGCTGCCGGATCCACTGGTCGTGCACGATGGACTCGTCGTCGTACCGGATCACCCGGCTGAGCTCGGCCCGGATCTGGGCCAGGGCCCGCTCCCCGGCCGGCTTCAGGGCCGGCCGGGCGGCCAGGTCAGGCGATCCTCCGGTAGCTGAGGTCACAGTCGTGGTTCCAGCTCAGGCCGTCCTTCGAGAGCTCCCAGGCACCGGTGATCGTGGTGCCGTCGGGGTCGAGCGTCCCAGCGTAACGCTGCCAGAACCCCGGCGCGTCGCGCCCGAGCCGCCAGACCCCGTCGCGCAGGCTCATGGCGTAGACGCGCTGCACGCCGCGGGAATCGAAGTACCGCTGGGTGAACATCCCGTCCGCGCTGGCGCTGATGATGGCCAGGCCGTTCGGAGCCCGGGGATGGTCGGCCCAGAACCGCTGGATCAGGCAGTGCTGGCCGGCCAGCCACTCAAAGGTGGTGAGCCCGTACACCGCCGCGGCCGGGCCGTAGGGCAGCCACGCCTCGGTCTCCCACTCCCCCGCCAGCACGCCCAGTTCGTCCAGCCAGGGCGGCCGGAGCGCGGGGACGTCCTCGGGCACCTGGTAGGCCCCGGGCTGGTCGTGCTCCCTGGGCGTGCGTGTGTCACTCATGGGGATTGGACTGACCGCCAGGGCCAAAGTCATCGGGTGGCGACGACGAACCCGCTGCGGGCGTCGTCCGGGGCCGGCCGGCCGTAGCCCGCCGCCACCTCGGCCAGGTCGTGCCGGGCGGATCGCCAGCCGCGCCCGGCCAGCCAGGCGGCGTTGTCCTCGCCCAGCCCGCCCTGCCACAGCGCGGCCAGGCGGGCCCCGCGCGGCGTGGCGCTGGTCTCGCGGATCAGGCTGGCCACCGCCTCGCCCCGCTCCAGGGCCACCTGGCTGCCCGGCGCCGACAGCCTCCCCACGTCGGTCAGCAGCCGGGCGGCCTGGTCGCTGGACAGGTAGATCAGCAGGCCCTCGACCAGCCAGGCGGCTGGCTGGGCCGGGTCGAAGCCCGCCGCGGTCAGCCGGGCGGGCCAGTCGCCGCGCAGGTCGACCGGGACCGGGGCGCGCTGGCAGCGGGGCCGGGCCCCCTGGCCGCTCAGCACCGCGGCCTTGAACTCCAGCACCTCGGGCTGGTCCAGCTCGAACAGCGACACGCCGCCGGGCCAGTCCAGGCGGAACGCCCGGCAGTCGACCCCGGCGGCGACCAGCACCACCTGACGGCATCCGGCCATCACGGCGCCGAGCAGGTAGTCGTCGTAGAACCGGGTCCGGATCACTACATGCAAGCCGAGCCGGGTGGCCGGAGTCCCGCCCGGGCCGGGCGGCCGACCGTCGATGGACGCCTGGTCGGCCGGGGCCGCGGCCGCGAACGCGGCGGCGAGGGGATCGTCGAACAGCCGGTCGGGACGGGTGCTCTCGGCCGCCCGGACCCGGGCCACCGCGAGGGCGGTCCGGCCCACCCCCGGCGGTATCGCCGGGAACTCCTGGCCCGCTGACCGGTCCGCTGATGGCTGCACAACGAGATGGTATGCCGCCTGAATAAAGATGCTCCCCCCGCCCGGTGGGCGGGGGGAGCATCCGGTGTCTTTCTCAGCCGGGCCCGGGGAGTCTGGCAGTGACCCACCTGGTGCCGGCGCTGTGCTTTTGTGCACTGTGCTTATGTGAACTGCCCTGGCGGCTGACGTTGCGCCGCCCGCCGCCGGGGCAGCGGCCGGGCTAGGTCAGTGGACCGGCCCGAAGGTGAGCGTGAACTCCTGGCTGTCGGGCGAGACGCCGCCGGTCAGGGTGTTCAGGTTGGCCAGCTTGAGCTGGTTGATCGGGCGCTGGGTGCCCGGGTCAACCTGCAGGGTCAGCGGGTGGCTGAAGTTGGTGCTCGCGCCATTCACCCACGGGGTGTAAAGGTGCCCGTGGTGGAAGGTGGAGTTCTTCAGGTCGCCGACCCAGATGGTGCTGGTCTGGCTGCCGCAGTTCTGCAGCGTGACGTTCTCGCCGCTGAACACCGGCTGGAACGCGCCGGTGCACAGGCCGCTCTCGTTGCCGAACGGCGACCAGTTGGCCTCGAACACCGGGTAGGTCGACGGGTAGTTGATGCAGACGTACGCGGTGGGCGACAGGCCGGTGCCCCCGAAGTTCGGGCAGAAGTTGAGCAGGGTGCCGACCTGGGCGCCAGTGAAGTCCTGGTTCGGGTGGCTGTTGCTGGCGAAGTTCATGTTGACCCGCTGGCCGACCCGCCCGCCGGTGCCGGTGTCACCGGGCACGTAGGCGTTCTGGATGGTGCCGCGGCCGAGCGTCAGGCTTGACAGGTTGAAGCAGTTGAACCCGCAAGCAGGCGTAGCGTTCGGCCGAGCCTTGGTCGTGGCGGCGGAGGCCACGCTCGCCGCAGAGAGGCCAATCACAGAGGTGACGGCGACCCCAGCCGCGAGCACAGAACACGCCCTCGCAAAGCGGTTACGCATTGGGGAATTCCTTCCTGTTTGGAATTCGCCAGACCGGCTGCCATAACCCGGCGACTTGGGCGGTCAAGCCGAAAACCGGTAACGGCTGGCGACGATACTGCGACGATGCTGGCTAAGGTTACGCTCTGTTATCCCGCCCTGCCAGTCAGTAGTTGTACGTTACCACGGGTGTCCCCGGTGCAACGGGAGGTAATCAGTTTTCTCTCCGGGACTAAACGGACAAGGCGGGGGACAGCCTGGCATTGGTGCAAAACACGCCCGGGGTTTTACGCAAACACCGTCGCAGCGGTCACGACCGGGTCGCGCAAAGGCCGCTCGCGGCGCGACGGAAAAGCTACTGCCCGAATCGGATTCGGCGGAATGTGATAGCCGCACCTCGCACACTCGCCCGCCATCCGCCCGCGGCTCTCCAGCGGCGGGCCGGCCCCAGCGCCGTCGCTGGCCGTCTGGTGCGCGCCTAGAGCAGCACCAGAGGGCCAGCCATGACGCTGATCCGGCTAGCGGGTGGCCTGGCCGCGGCTGGACTGGCCGTCGTCGCCCGGCGCGACGTTCAGGGCCGAGGAGGACGCCTCGTCCGGGGCGGCGGTGGCCAGGTTCTTCTTGACCGCGTCCAGGATCGACAGGCCCTGGCCGACCAGGCCGGCGGCGATCTCGCCTAGGCCGTCCGCGCCATTCAGCACATTGATGTTGGCATTGGCCAGACCGCCCGCCGCCTCCCGGACGATCTGCGGCAGTTGCTCGATCAGCATCCGGTCGAGGGCGACCCGGTTGTGCGAGGCGGCCGCCTCGGCCTGCATGGTGACCCGCTTGGCGTCGGCCAGGGCCAGGATGCGGACCTTCTCGGCCTCGGCCTCGGCGGGCCTGATCACTTCGGCGACGAGCTGACGTTGGCGCAGGTCAGCCTGGCGCTGAGCCAGGTCGGCCTGCGCCGAGAGCACGGCCATCGTGGCCTGAGCCTGGGCCAGCGGGCCGGCCTGCGCCGCCTCGGCCTGAGCCTTGTCCACCTCGGCCTTGTACTGGGCCTGGACCACGGAGGTCTGCCGGGTGTACTCCGCCTGGGCGCGCTGCGACTGCTGCTGCGCCTCGGCCGAGGCCTGGTTGGCCTGGGCCTGGGCGATCTGGGCCTGGCGCTGGATGGCCGCGTTGTGCGGCGCCGCCATGGCGTCGATGTACCCGATGTTGTTGTCGTCGATCGACTGGATCTGGAGCGAGTCGACGGTCAGGCCGATCTTGGCCATCTCCGACTTGGATCCGTCCAGCACCTCGGTGGCGAGCTTCTGCCGCTCGGTGACGATCTCCTCGACGGTCATCGAGCCGATGATCGAGCGCAGGTGCCCGGCGAAGATCCGTCCGGTCAGGGTGGACATCTGGTCCTGGTCGGACAGGAACCGCTGGGCGGCGTTGACGATGCTCTCCTCGTCGTTGCCGACCTTGAACGCAATCACGGCCCGGACATTGAGCGCGATGCCCTGCCGGGTCACGCAGGTCTCGGAGACCTCCGACTCGGTCATGGACAGCGTGAGGAAATTGACCTTCCTGACGAACGGCGGCACGAAAGCACCGTGGCCGGTGACGACCTTGAATGGGGCGCCATCACGCCCGTGCCTGCCGCCTGCGACAAGCATGGCCTCATCGGGCCGCGGAACACGATATCCAAACATCTTTCATCTCCAGTCGGGGCCGAGCGGGCCAGCAGGGAGGTTACTGGCGAATACGCACGAATAACCTTCTTACTCCTCACTCAGCCTTCGGGGAAGTGAGCCAGCGGATCGGTCCACGGGCTTACGTCAACGGTCCGGGTGCCGCGCGATTCGATGACCAGGACCGTGCTGCCGCGGGGTAGCGGATCGGGCGACCAGGCGATAAAGGTCTCCGAGCCGCCGCGGATCTGGACCAGGACCTCACCGGGGCCAGCCTGGCCCCTGGTGGCAATGGTGATCACGCCGATGCTGCCGACAAGCGTGTCGTCGCGCGCATACTCCTGGCCCACAGGCGCTCACCCCTTCCTGGCCGCGGACCCCCATCATTCATTATCTCCCGCCCGAGCTGACTTCAGCTTTCCCTAGTCAGCTACAGTAGGCCCGTGGACTACACTCTGCGACTTCCTGATGACAAAGAGTCACAACAAGGCGCGGCCGATGACGTCGCCGCCCGCGACAGCCTGGTCAGCGGTTTCCGGGGGCGCGACGTCCCGGCGCCCGCCAGCCTGGCCCACGACGGGTCGGTGCACCAGGCCTGGGCCCGCGAGCGGTGCTCGATCCGCCGGGCCCTGGAGGTGGCCGGCAACCGGTCCGCGCTGCTGATCATGCGCGAGGCGTTCTACGGCACCACCCGGTTCGACGACTTCGCCGGGCGGGCCGGGATCAGCGAGCCGGTCACCGCGACCCGGCTGCGCGACCTGGTCGATCAGGGCCTGCTGAGGCGCGAGCCCTACCGCGATCCGGGCCAGCGCACCCGGATGGCCTACCGGCTTACCGATATGGGCGCCGACCTGCTGCCGGTCCTGATCGCGCTGCTGAACTGGGGCGACCGGTG
Organism: Streptosporangiaceae bacterium; assembly: GCA_050698895.1. Taxonomy (GTDB): domain Bacteria; phylum Actinomycetota; class Actinomycetes; order Streptosporangiales; family Streptosporangiaceae; genus DASUBV01. The sequence goes on along the minus strand of JBOHCO010000208.1, from coordinate 129 downwards.
GCTGGCCGACGGCGCGCCGCCGGTCGCGGTCCGTCACCACGGCTGCGGCGGGCCGATCCGGGCCGAACTGCGCTGCGCCCTGGGCCACCGGCTCGGCGCCGCCGACCTGGACCTGGCCGCGGGATCGGG
>JBOHCO010000207.1:0-4998 GCA_050698895.1 Streptosporangiaceae bacterium | reverse complement strand
TCGCCGGACAGCCCTGGATGCCCCCGGTCCCTGACCCTCCGTAACCACCGCCGGCCCCGACCCCCAAGGGCCCGGATCACATCACCCCAGGCAGACCATCAGACGCCGTGGGGACGTGAATGTTTACGATCGATCTCCACATGATCGATCTTTGCCATCGGCGCAAGCCGCACGAACATATACCCGTACGACGGCTTCTGCTTAGGCTCCCCGGCATTCCGCGCCCGGACCGTCTCATCACGATTCCGCTTCTGAATCGCCCGCAACTCCATCTGAGACCCCCACGCCTTAGCGATCCAGTTATTCTCCTCGTTCGGGTCGGAGAAATCCCACACCCCCACATGATCGGCCGTGATCACGATACGGTCCTGGCCAGTCAGAAGAGCCTGCGTATTCAGCGTGTCCCGCACATTCCGCCCCACCCGGTCAACGCTGGCCGACACGATGCCGTCATACGGCCCCATCTCACCCCGCAGCCACGGCCCGAACCCCGGACGGGTCAGCGGGTCAGTCGCCCCCGACACCTCCCAGTCATCCGCCCACGCGATCACATGGCCCCCGGCGTCACTGGTCGCCGCAAGGATCTGGTTGCCCTGACGCTCCGGGCTGTTGGTCTTGTCCGTCTTCCTGCTCAGACGGCGCACCGCCACCAGGCAGCGCCCGCAACCGTCATACTCCGTGGTCAGCACGTCTACCATGATGCCTGCTCCCGATCCTGTGTGGACTACGGAAGCATCCGGGCGGCAAGGACAACTACGCCGCCGACCGCAAGGCCGGCGACGCGCTGATCGACGCCTATCCGACGATGGTGGAGCTGGCCCGGGCCAACCGGGCCTTCCTGGGCCGGGCGGTGCGCTTCCTGGCCGGCGAGGCCGGGATCCGCCAGTTTCTCGACATCGGCACGGGCATCCCGGCCGCGGGCAATACCCACCAGGTCGCGCGGGAGGTGGCGCCGGGCAGCCGGGTCGTCTACGTCGACTACGACCCGATCGTCCTGGCCCACGCTCGGGCCCTGCTGGCCAGCGGCCCGCATGGCGCTACCGACTACATCGACGCCGATGCCCGCAATGTCGGACTGGTCCTGGAGCGGGCCGCGGACACGCTGGACTTCTCCCAGCCGGTCGCGGTCATCAGCCTGCTGAGGCTGCACGCGATCAGCGACGAGGACGACCCGCACGCGATCATGGCCAGGGTCATGGAGGCCGTCCCGGCCGGCAGTTACCTGACCATCTCCCACCCGGCCTCGGACATCGAGCCGGGCAAGGTGGCTGACCTCCAGACCCGCGTCAACAAGCTCAGCTACCAGCAGTACACGGGCCGCAGCCGGGCCGAGGTCATGCGGTTCTTCACCGGGCTGGAGCTGGTCGAGCCCGGGCTGGTCCAGGTCCACCAGTGGCGGCCCGGCATCGAGACCAGCCGGACGCTGGCCCTGTGGGCCGCCGTGGGGCGCAAGCCGGGCTAGGCCGGGGCTAGGCCACGGCCGGGCCGGAGCGCGGCCCGGTGGACGTATGGCCGCTCGTGTGCCTACGGTGCGCGGAGGGAAGCTACGGCTCGCCACGCGGAGGGTACGGACCTGATGTCGGTAACGTCTGCTTCCGGTCCAGACCGCCCGACAGCGCCCGCTGACCGGCGCTGGCTGGTGCTGGTCATCGTCGCCGTGGCCCAGCTGATGGTGGTGCTGGACTCCACGATCGTGAACATCGCGCTGCCCTCCGCCCAGCATGCGCTGGGCTTTCCCAACAGCGACCGGCAGTGGGTGGTCACCGCCTACGCGCTGTCGTTCGGCAGCCTGCTGCTGGTGGGCGGCCGGCTGGGGGACATGTTCAGCCGCAAATGGGTGTTCATCACCGGCCTGATCGGATTTGCGATTGCCTCGGCGATCGGCGGCGCCGCCACCTCATTCGTCACCCTGGTCGCGGCCCGGGCCCTTCAGGGGGCGTTCGGGGCGGTCCTCGCGCCCTCGGCCCTCGGCACGCTGGTCAGCACGTTCCAGGACCCGCGCGAGCGGGGGAGGGCCTTCGGCGTGTTCGGCTCGGTCGCGGCCGGCGGCGGCGCCGTCGGGCTGATCCTGGGCGGAGTGCTCACCGAGTACCTCTCGTGGCGCTGGTGCCTGTACGTCAACCTGGTGTTCGCCGCGATCGCCGTGGCCGGCGCGCTGGCCTACATCCGCAGCAGCCGCCAGGACGCCCGGCCGCAGATGGACTGGCTCGGCGCGGTGCTGGCCTGCGCCGGGCTGTTCGGGATCGTCTTCGGCTTCTCCCATGCCGAGACCGCCGGGTGGACGGCCGCCCTGACCCTGGGCACCCTGATCGGGGGCGTGGTGCTGCTCGCCGGGTTCGTCGTCGCCGAGCGGCGTGTCCGCCACCCGCTGCTGCCGCTGCGGGTCATCGTGGACCGGGCCCGCGGCGGCTCCTACGTCGCCGTCGGCATCTCCGGAATCGCGATCTTCGGCACGTTCCTGTTCCTGACCTACTACCTGCAGGTGATCAAGGGAGAAAGCCCGCTGAATACCGGGCTGCTGTTCCTGCCGATGATCGGGTGCATCCTGGTCAGCTCCAACTTCTCCAGCATCGTGGGCCTGGCCCGGGTGGGGCCGCGCGCCCTGATCGCGACCGGCATGCTGCTCGGGGCCGGCGGGATGGCCTACCTGACCCAGGTCACCGTGACCTCCAGCTACGCCGGCGCCGTGCTGCCTGCCCTGCTCATCCTGGGCCTGGGCTTCGGCACGATCTTCGCCCCGGCCATCAACACGGCCACGACGGGCGTCGCCCGCGAGGACTCCGGCGTGGCGTCCGCCCTGGTCAACACGATGCAGCAGGTGGGCGGCTCGGTCGGGACGTCGGCGCTGAGCACGATCGCGCTGACCGCCACGACCAGTTACCTGGTGGCCCATCACGCCAGCCCGCTGGCGCCGGCCATGGCGGCCACCCACGGCTACACGATCGCCTTCGGCGTGTCAGCGGCGCTGCTCGGGCTCGGCTTCATCCTGGCGATTGTCCTGCTGCCGTCCCGGCGCCGCCTGGCCGAGCTCAGGGCCGCGAGCTCGGCCGCCCAGGCCGCGCCCGCTGCTCCGGCCCCGGCGCCGGCGCCCGCCGCTGCCGGTCCGGCGCTTGCCGCTGCCGTCCCTCAGCATGCGCTCGAGGCGATCCCTGTCGCCCTGTGCGGCTGCTCGCCCGTGATCAGCCCGATTCGCAGATCGCTCGCCGAAACGCTTCGCTCACCGTCAGACAGCCTGCTGCGCGTGCGAAACCCCGGTGGCTAGCCGGACGAGCGCGCACGCTACTCTCGCCCCGTGACCAGTGCTGCGCCGCCGACCGCGGACCTGCGACTCGTCGTCGCTATGACGGATCTCCGCCCGCCGCCCGAGCGGTCGACGCGGCGGCCAACCTGCTGCAGGGCCGGACGGGCCGCATCGAAGTGGTCTACGTGGCCCACATGCCGCCCATGGCCGCGCTGTCGCCCGGCGCCGTGGGCGAGATGGAAACCGACTTCGATGAGATCGAGCAGGAGCTCCGCACCGCGGTCACCGAGCAGCTGGCCGGCCGCCAGGTCGACAGCTGGGGCTTCACGCGGCGCGAGGGCCTGATCGCCGAAGAGCTGCTCGCCGTGGCCGAGGACGTCGCCGCGGCCCATCCGGACGCGACCGTCGTGATCGTGGTCGGGAGCTCGTCCCTCGTCGCCCACCGGGTGGTCGGTTCCGTGGCCGTGCGCCTGGCCCGCCATTCGCCGGTGCCCCTGGTCGTCGTGCCCTAGGACTCGCCGGCCCGGCCGCGCCGGGAGCCGGGCTTCAGCGGGCCAGGAAGTCCCGGACGCCCATCGCCAGCCGCTCGTAGTCGGACGGCTGGTTGTACACCTGGGCCGACAGGCGGATCGCGCCGCGGCCGTTCCAGCACCCGGTCGCCATCTCCACGCCGAGCGTCGCCAGATGGTCCTGGATCTCCCGCGCTTGCTCGGGAGCATCAGCGCGCCCGGGCGGCAGCCAGACCAGGGCCATGCTGAGGCCGGGGTCGTGACGCAGGCCGCCCGCCGACACGCCGAGGATCTCGGCCACCCTGGACTGGGCCCAGCCGACGAGGGCCTCGTTGTGGGCGCGCACGCGGTCCCAGCCCAGTGACCCGAGCACGCGCAGCGAGTCTGGCGTGGCGAGCCAGGCCGAGATGTCGTCGGTCCCGACCCAGTCGAAGGACCCAGGAAAGCCGTCGGGCTCGCCCCAGGACACGACCGGGGAGAGCATCTGCTTCCGCCACTGCGGAGCCGCCCACAGAGCGCCGCTGCCGGCCGGAGCGCAGGCCCACTTGTGCAGGTTTCCGACCCAGAAGTCGGCCCCGATGGCCGGGACATCGAGGGGCAGCATCCCCGGCGCGTGCGCTCCGTCGACCAGTACCGGCACGCCCAGGAGATGGGCCGCGCGGACGACGTCCGCAACCGGGAACCGCCGGGCCGTGGCCGAGGTCACCTGGTCCACGACGACGAGCCGGGTCCGCTCCGTGCAGTGCGCCGTGAGGCTGGCCACCACGTCGTCGTCGCTGCTCTCGTAGGGGATGCTGGCGATCACCCGCCTGGCCCCGGTGCGGGCGCACAGCCGGTCGAGCGCGTAGGACACCGCGCCGTAGGCGTGGTCGGTCGACAGCACCTCGTCACCCGCCTCGATCGGGAATGACTGCACGATCGCCGAGACGCCCGTGCTGACGTTGCTGACCAGCGCCAGGCCCTCGGGATCGGCGCCCAGGAACCGGGCCACCTCGGCCCGGGCCTCGGCGACCAGGCCGGGGAGCTCGCGGTTGAACCACCGCATCGGGTTGGCGGCCATCCGGCGGCGGAGCTGGTCCTGGGCCTCGAGCACGGCCGCCGGCAGTGCGCCGAAGGAGCCATGGTTGCAGTGCGCCACCTCACGGTCGAGAAGCCAGAGGCACCGCGCATCGTCCCAGTCGTCGCCCCAGATCGGGTTCTCGCCCATCAACCGCCCTCTCGTCGACCGCCTCGCGCCCGCCGCGCCGG
>JBOHCO010000206.1:0-1718 GCA_050698895.1 Streptosporangiaceae bacterium | reverse complement strand
GGCGGCGCCGGCCTGGACGATCATCACGCTGACGTTGTGGGTCACCACGTCGTGCAGCTCGCTGGCGATGTGGGCCCGCTCCCGCTCCACGGCGCGCCGGGTGGCCGCCTCGTGGTCGGCCTCCAGCTGGGCGCGCTGCTCCCTGGCCCGCATCGCGTTGCGGATGACCGAGATCGCGACCAGCGCCAGCAGGACGATCAGCACGATGCCGCGCCACGGGTTGACCTGCGGGGCGATCACCTTCCCCGGCACGCCAAAGAGCTCCCGCGGTACCGGCACGGCGCCCCCGCTGAGGCGGCCTACCGGGCGGACCTGCTGCAGCCGGGCGCCGAAAGGGACCCGGTCGGGCGGCAGCGCCTGGGACGCGGTCCAGAAGCCTGCCGTCATGACCAGGCCCCCGAGCGGCACGCCGGCCAGCGCCGCGTTGCGGAACCGGCTGTGCGCCACGGCCGAGTAACCGGTGACGATCACCGCGAGGAACGTGACGTCCGTCGCGTACTGCCGGGTCGCGATCACGCCGGCCAGGAGCACCGCGAACGCGGTCAGCGGAACCAGCCGACGCGCCGCGAGCGGCACCGAGGTGAGCACGGCGGCCAGGATCGCCGTCGGAGGTATGCCGGCGATGCTCCCGGCGCCCGAGACGGCCAGGTAGGTCCGCCCGGTCCTGGCGTTGATGACGAGGGAATGGCCAGGGACGCCGTACTCCACCCGCGCGACGATGACCGCCACGGCCAGGACGGCCGCCGCGAACACGGCGTCGGTCACGATGGCCCGCCGGGACGGCCGCACCCGCGGCTCGGCGACCCGGGCGAAAGCCAGCGCCTGCCGCGCGTAGCCGCCCGCGGTCCGGATCGTGCCGGCCGGCGGCGCCGGGGGGTCGCCCCCTCGGGCCAGCGCCGCGTTCTCACTCATGGGCCTATTGTCACCCGCAGGTCGCTCCCGCAGCGTCAGCCCCGTGAGGTAGCTGGCTACATCGCAAGGATGACGGCCCCGCTGACGAGCGCTGATCGGGGTAGTGAGGTTCCATCCCGCGGCCGACGCCGGGCCGGGGCGGCCCGCCTTACGTTGCCGCCATGGACACCCTGATAAGCCTCAGCGAAGTGACAAAGCGCTACGACAACGGCGGCCACCCCGCGGTGGACGACGTCAGCCTGGAGGTCGCGGCCGGCGAGGCCATCGCGATCATGGGCCCCTCGGGCAGCGGCAAGTCGACGCTGCTCAACCTCATCGCGGGCCTGGACCGGCCCACCGGCGGGACGGTGACGGTGGCGGGGGAGCGGGTCGACACCCTCAGCGAGACCGGCGTGGCCCGCTTCCGGCGGCGCCAGATCGGGATGATCTTCCAGTTCTTCAACCTGCTCGACGACCTGACCGTCGAGGACAACGTGCTGCTGCCGGCGCAGCTGGGCGGCATGCCGCGGGCCCGGGCCCGTGACCGGGCCATCGAGCTGCTGAGCGCGCTGCGAATCGATAAGCACCGCAACGCCTACCCCGGCCGGCTGTCGGGCGGGGAGCGGCAGCGGGTGGCCATCGCCCGGGCGCTGGTCAACCGGCCGGCGCTGCTCCTGGCCGACGAGCCCACCGGCGCCCTGGACAGCGCCACCGGCGACGAGATCGGCGAGCTGCTGCTGGACCTGAACCGGTCCGGGCAGACGCTGGTGCTGGTCACCCACAACCCCGAGCTGGCCGCGCACTTCGCCAGCCGCACGGTCGAGATC
>JBOHCO010000205.1:0-2382 GCA_050698895.1 Streptosporangiaceae bacterium | reverse complement strand
GGGCCCTGACCTGGCTCATCCGCACCGCCCGCCACGACCTGGCCCCCCGCCCGGGCCCAGGCCGCCCGCCGGCCCGCCGCACCCGGCCGAACGCGTGATCACGGACGATCGTCAGCGACTATCGCTGACGGATTTCCGGGATCATGGTGGACTCATTTACGGCCGCCCGGAAACCTCGGCGCGGCCGACCTGGCCAAGCTCACAGCGGGTCGGCCTAACCCGGCTCGCTGCCCGTCGCCACGGGTCGGTCGGGGTCGGCGATCCAGCCTGACCAGGACCCGACGTACAGGGCCGCGGGCAGGCCGGCCAGGGCCATGGCCAGGATCTCGTGGGCCGCGGTCACGCCCGACCCGCAGTACGCCCCCACCGGCCGGCCCGGCACGCCCGACGCGCCGCACGCGCCCAGGGCCACGAACCGCCGGCGCAACTCGGCGGCGTCCAGGAACCGGCCGTCAGGCCCGACGTTGGCGGCGGTGGGGGCGCTGACGGCGCCGGGGATGTGACCGGCCACCCGGTCCACGGGCTCGGTGTCGCCGCGGTACCGCTCGGCCGCGCGGGCGTCGAGCAGCACGCCGGACCGGGCCAGCCGGGCCGCGGCCGCGGCGCTGAGCAGCGGCATGCCGCCGGGCCGGGCGGTGAAGCTGCCCAGCCGCGGCTGCGGCACCTCGGTGCTCACCGCCTGGCCGGCCTGCGTCCAGGCCCGGAACCCGCCGTCCAGCACCCGGACCCGGCCGTGGCCGAAATAGCGCAGCAGCCACCAGGCCCGCGCCGCGACGGTGGAGTCGCCGTCGTCGTAGACCACCACGGGGCTGGCCTGGCTGATCCCGGCCCGGCGCATCGCGGCCTGGAAGACGCCGGTCTCGGGCAGCGGGTGGCGCCCGCCGGAGCCGGCCGGGGCAGCCAGGTCATGGTCCAGGTCGGCGAAGACCGCGCCGGGCACGTGGCCGGCCTGGTAACTGTCCAGGCCCGGCGGCCCGCCGAGCCGCCAGCGCACGTCCAGCACCACCGGCGGGTGCTCGGCGGCCAGGGCGGCCGCGAGGTCAGTCGCGCCGGTGAGCAGGCGGGCCGCGGAGGCCAGGTCGGTGGACAACTTCCCCATTTCTGTGGATAACCGGGGTGGCTTCCCCGGCGCGACTGTGGACAAACAGATGCGAACAAACAGTGATCTATCCGGGCCCGTACGTCAGCAACGGGACAAGCTGGTCGGTCGGGGCCAGCGAGCCGTGCATGCCGACCAGGGCGGTCTCGCGCGGCTCCTCGGTGGCGGCGACGACGGCCAGCGGCCCGGCCGAGGCGGCCACCACGTCGCCGATGCGGTCGGCCAGGTCGTCGCGCACGGGCCCGAACCAGCCGTCGTCGATGGCCTCCTCGCGGCTGACCACCCAGGCCGCCGAGCCCAGCGTCTCCCGCCAGGTGTCCAGCACGTCGGCGGCGGCGCCCGGCCGGGCGTAGACGTGCCGGGCCCGCGGCTCGCCGCCGAGCAGCGCGACGCCGTCCCGCAGCTCCAGCTGGGTGTCGGCGTCCACCCGGTCCGCGGGGCCGACGTCGACCATGCCGTGATCGGCCGTGACGTACATGGCCGTGCCCGGCGGCAGCGCCCCGGCGAGCTGCTCGGCCAGCCGGTCGACGTGCCCGAGCTGGAAGCGCCAGGCGTCGGACGTGCTGCCGCACACGTGCCCGGTGGAGTCGAGCCCCGCGTGGTAGACCATGGCCAGTGCGCGCGGCTCCTGCGCCAGCGCGGCCGCCGCCACGCCGGCCAGGGCGCCCAGCGTGTCGGCCGGACGGTAGATCGCGCCCCGCATGACGGCCGAGGACAGGCCCGAATCGCGGTAGGAGCCCCGGGCGATGCGCAGCGGCGCGATGCCCGCGGCGGCGGCCCGCTCGAACACGGTCGAGGCGGGCTGCCAGGCGAACGGGTCCACGCGCTTGTCCCAGCGCAGCGCGTTGAGCAGCCGGCCGGTGCCGGGCACCGCGACCTGGTAGCCCAGCATGCCGTGCTGGCCGGGCGGCAGGCCGGTGCCCAGCGAGCTGAGGCTGGTCACCGTGGTGGCCGGGAAGCCGGCGGTCAGCGGCCCGCCGGACCGGGCCAGCTCGGACAGGAACGGGGCGGCCGCGGGGTGCTGGCGGAGCAGCTCCCAGCCCAGGCCGTCGATCACCAGCAGGCAGACCCGGCTCGCGCTGGCCAGGTCCAGCGGGTTGGCCTCGCCGGGCACGCCGAGCGAGGCGAGGACCGACGTGGCCAGGTCGGCCAGCGAGCTCTCGCCGTACCGGGGGATCAGCGGCAGCGCCGCCGGGACGGCCGGGCCCTCGGCCGCCGGGCCCGGCCGGTCACCCAGGTCACCGGCACTGACCGCCTCCGCGCTCGTCATGGACTGCTGGTGG
>JBOHCO010000204.1:0-2687 GCA_050698895.1 Streptosporangiaceae bacterium | reverse complement strand
TCCGGCCCACGCCGCCGACGCCGCCCGGCAGAGCCTGGCTGACGCGGTGGCCGCGGCCCGCACCCTGCCCGCGGACCTGGCCAGCGCGCTGCTCGGGCCGGCCAGGGAGGCGTTCGCCAGCGGGCTGCACCTGGTCGCCGGGATCAGCGCGGCGGTCCTCGCCGTCGTCGCCGTGCTGATGGTCGGCCTGCTGCGCGGCGTCCCCCCGACCGGCATCCCGCCCGCCGGGGAGGCGCCCGCCGGGGAAGCGCCCGCCGAGAGGGTCGCGCCGGCCGCGCGGGGTAGGGACTCGGCTGATCTTGCGCCCTGATTCCCGGGCGATGTCAAGATCGGCTGCGCGGCGACGACCACTAAGCGAGCGGCGTCACGGGGCGCCGACCGTCGAGGAGGAGACAACATGAAGTTCCTGTTGATCATGCACGTGAACCCGCAGATCTGGGACGCCCTCACCGAGGACGAGCGCAACGAGGTCATGACGGGCCAGGGTGCGTTCATGGAGGCCATCCGTGAATCCGGTGAGATGCTCGGGACGACCGCGCTGGCCGAGCCCGCCGCCAGCGCCGTCGTCCGGGTCCGCGAGGGCGTGCCCACGGTGAGCGACGGACCCTACCTTGAGGCCAAGGAGTACCTGGGCGGCTACTACCTCGTCGAATGCGCGAGCCGGGACCGCGCTCTCGAGCTGGCCGCGATGATCCCGGACGCCAAGGTGGAGGGGCTCGGCATCGAGGTCCGCCCGGTCGTGTTTGCCGCCGGGGCCGAATCCCCGGAGGCGTGAGCGGTGCCGCGACGATGAGGTTCCTGCTGAACGTGTATGGCGATCCCGCGGCCGCGGCCGCGACGGCGCGGACGCGGGCCGAGCGGGACGCCGCGCCGGGTCACGCGGACTTCGTGGCGGCGGCACGGGAGTCGGGTGAGCTGATCGACGCCCAGGTGCTCGCGGATCCGTCGGCCAGCGTGCTCGTGCGCGTCCGCGACGACGGGACCACCGTGGCCGACGGGCCGTACCTCGACTCGCCGGTTCAGCTGGCCGCCTGTTACCTGGTCGATTGCGAGGACCGCGAGCGCGCGGTGGGACTGGCGGCGACGATCCTGGCCGCGCGCTACGACGCGGTCGAGGTGCGGCCGGTGATGCTGGCGGCCGGGATGGAGATGTGACGTGAGCGACGAGGACCTCGGTCACCTGCTGCGCGAGCTGGCACCGCAGGTTCTCGGCGCGCTCCTGCGCAAGTACCAGGACTTCGACGCCTGCGAGGACGCGCTCCAGGAAGCCATGCTGGCGGCAACGGTCCAGTGGCCGGCCGGCGGAATGCCCGACCACCCGCGCGCCTGGCTGGTCACCGTCGCGTCCCGCAGGATCATCGACCAGATCCGCAGCGAGCGGGCCCGCCGGGACCGGGAAGCGTCCAGCGCCAGCCGGGAGCCCGCGGACGCGATGGTCGCGCCTGGCCCCGGCGAGGAGTTTTCGAGCGACCACGACGACACCCTGCTGCTGCTGTTCATGTGCTGCCATCCCGCGCTCACCCCGGCCTCGCAGGTCGCCCTCACCCTGCGCGCCGTCGGCGGCCTCACCACGGCCGAGGTCGCCAGCGCCTTCCTGGTGCCCGAGGCCACCATGGCTCCGCGCATCAGCCGGGCCAAGCAGCGGATCCGGGCCGCCGGCACCACGCTGATCTTGCCCGAGGGGCCGGCCTACGTCGAGCGCCTGGGCGCCGTCCTGCACGTGCTCTACCTGATCTTCAACGAGGGCTACACCGCCAGCTCCGGCCCGGACCTGCAGCGAACCGACCTGGCCAGCGAGGCCATCCGGCTGACCCGGGCCATCCGCCGGTCGCTGCCCGAGGACGGCGAGGTCGCCGGCCTGCTCGCGCTGATGCTGCTGACCGACGCCCGGCGCGCGGCCCGCACCGACGCCGAGGGCGGCCTGATCCCGCTGGCCGAGCAGGACCGGACCCGGTGGGACAGCGACATGATCGAGGAAGGCGCTCAGCTGGTCACCGACGCGATGCTGCGCTCGCCGCTCGGCCCGTACCAGCTGCAGGCGGCGATCGCCTCCCTGCACGTCCAGGCGCCTCGCGCGGCGGACACCGACTGGCAGCAGATCAGGTTCCTCTACCAGGTGCTGTGCCGGATCGCGCCGAATCCCATGGCCACGCTCAATCACGCGATCGCGGTGGCCATGACCGACGGTCCGGACGCCGGCCTGGCCATGTTGTCGGCGCTGGCGGCCGATGACCGGATGGCTCGTCACCACCGCCTCACGGCCACCCGCGCTCACCTGCTGGAGCTGGCCGGAGATACGGCCGCCGCGCGGGAGAACTACCTGCTCGCGTCCCGCCGCACGACCAGCCTGCCTGAGCAGCGCTATCTCCGGGCCCGGGCCGACCGGCTCCCGCGCCCGGCGCGGTAGCAGCGGCTCCCTCGTCTGGGGCGGGTGCTGGCTGTCCGCCCGCCCCAGCACCGCCCACTCCGCCGCCGCCTGCACTGCTGCCGTCAGCCTGAGCCACACCGACACCACCAATCCCAGCGCCGCGCCGCCGCCTGCCTGAGCCACACCGGCACGGCCAGTCCCAGCGCCGCGCCGCCGCCGCCTGCCTGAGCCACACCGGCACGGCCAGTCCCAGTGCCACCACCAGCCCCGCCGCCGGGAGCCCCGGGGCTCGTGGGTGTCCCGTAGCTACCCCCAGGGG
>JBOHCO010000203.1:0-4663 GCA_050698895.1 Streptosporangiaceae bacterium | reverse complement strand
GTCCCAGCACGCAGCACTCGGCAGTGGTAGCTTGGCCGTGGCCGATCCCAGCTCGTCAACGCTCGGCGGCGGGGCTGGGCTCTGCGGTAGCTGCGGCGGTGGCGGCGGCGGCTACGGCGGCGGCTACGGCGGCGGCGGCAACCGTGGCGGCGGCGGGTCAGGCGCCGCCCCCGGCGGTCGGCGCCGGTCGCCCTGGTACCGCTCGCCGGTACCGCTCGCGGCGATCTGCGCGGTGATCGTCATCATCGGGGGTGGCGCGTTCTTCCTCGTCGGCCACAACGGCGGAACCGGCGGCCACACCGGCGGCGCGGGGACCAGCGCCAGCTGTACCAGCTCGGCACCCAGCACGAAGACCATCGACCTCAAGAGCGACAACGTCCAGACCGGGCCCTCGCCGTTCGCGGTCCGGGAGAGCGCAGACGGCAAGTACTCGTTCGTGTCCGTCAAGGACGGGATCGAGGTGCGGCTGAATCAGCCCGGGCGGGCTCCGAAGATTCTCCGGACCATCTCAGTCCCCGGTGCCAACAAGGGCCTGGCCATCACGAGCAATGGCCAGTACCTGCTGTCAGCGAACGGTCAGGGCGCGGTCGTCATCAACGCGGCCAACGCCGAATCGGGCGCCAGCCCGATGCTCCTGGGCACCATGGCGGCGCCGAGCCTGAGCAAGAAAGGTAACAACGCGGTCGGCGTGCAGGTGACGCCGGACAATAACTTCGCGTTCGTGACCATGCAGAACACCACCAAGATGGCGGTGTTCAACCTGACCAAGGCCATTTCGAGCGGCTTCCAGAAAGGCTACTTTGTCGGGCTCGTCCCGCTGCACGTCCAGCCGGTCGGCATCAGCTCGCCTTCCAAATCCTCACCGTGGATCTACGTGACGAGTTTCGAGCGCAACGACACCGGTCACCGCCCGTCGGTGGGCACGCTGAGCGTGATCAGCTGGCAGAAGGCGGAGACGCAGCCCGGCAAGTCGGTGAAGACGACGGTCAACGCCGGGTGCAGCCCGGCCCGAGTGGTCCTCACCGGCAACGGGGCCGATGTCTGGGTGACGGCGCGGGACAGCAACTCCCTGCTGGCCTTCTCGGCGGCCAAGCTGGTCACCGATCCCGGTCACGCGCTGCTGGCCGACATACCGGTCGGGCCGGGGCCGATCGGCCTGTCCCCGGCCGAGGGCGGAAAGAAGCTCATCGTGGCCGACTCGAACTACGCCACCTCGAACAACGGCAAGACCGGCACGGACGGCCAGCTGGCGATCGTGGACACCGCTGACGTGCTGAACCACAAGCCCATCGTCATCCAGCTGGTCGAGGCCATGGGCCAGCCGCGTCAGGTCACGCAGGCGCCGGGCGACGTCCTGCTGGTCACCGAGCAGAACCCCAGGGACGCGCCGCATGAGCCGGGTCAGCTGCAGCAGGTGAATATCGCGAAGCTGCCCTGAACGCCGCGCGAGGCGAGCCTGATGCGTGACGGAATGCCATAGCATCGGACAATGACCCACATGGCCGCCGGCCCTGGACTTGCGCGGTGAGCGGGAGCACGACATTGCGCGGCGGGACGACCCGTCGCCGGGGCGGCTGCCTGCGAACCTTCGTGATCGCGCTGATCGCGCTGATCGTCCTGCTCGTGGCCGGCGACTTCGTCACGAAGGCATTCGCCGAGAGCGAGATCGCCGCCCAGATCAAGTCGCACGGCTTCCCGAAGAAGCCGTCGGTATCGATCGCGGGCTTCCCGTTCCTGACCCAGGTGATCGGCCGGGATATTCACAAGGTGACGATCAGCTCGAAGAACATCCCCGAGGGTCCGGTCGACATCTCCAGCATCAACGCGGTCATGAACGGGATCCACCTCAACGGCGGCTTCTCCAGCGGCACGGTCGACACGCTGACCGGCTCGGTGCTGGTCACCTTCCCGTCCCTGGCCCACACCCTGAACTCGCGGCTCGGACCGCTGGGCAGCCTGCTCAGCTCGTCCGGCCTGACCCTGTCGGCGGCCGGGCCCGACGAGGTCAAGGCGAGCCTGAACCTGCTGGTCGCCTCGGGGTCGGCCACCTGGCGGGTGACCCGGCTCAGCGGTCAGGATCTCCAGGTCAGGCTGGTCAACAGCAGCGGAGTGCCGGCGTCGGCGCTCAGTTCCCTGCAGACCATCAACATCCCGATCCCGAAGCTGCCGCTGGGAGTGAAGATCGACAGCGTGCGCATCACGGGTCAGGGCGTGGTGGGCCACATCAGCGGCCGCAACCTCGCGTTCGGCGGCTAGCGCCCGGCCCGGCGCCCGAGCGGGATGCCGCCCCGGGCCGGCCAGCGCCCCGCAGCACCAGCACCCAGGCGGCACCCCGCCCGGCGAGGCTAGCGACCACCGCTTGCGATCCGCTGCCGTATCGCTCGCCGATCGCTGTCGCGCCCGGTGACCTACGATGGCACCGTCGCCCTGAGCAGGGCGTAAGCACCAGGAGGCGAGTACGTGACAGCAGTGCGGGGCAGGCGGCTGACCATCATCGGCGGCGGGGTCATGGGCCTGATGACGGCGTACTACGCGGCCCCGCTGGCGGCGTCGGTCACGGTTCTGGACAAGTCACGGGTGGGCGATCCGGCCACGGCCTCGTTCGCGCTGACCCGCTCGGTGCGCAATGACTACCTGGATCTGGAGTACTCGCGGCTGGCCTTCGAGGCCCGGCAGCTCTGGGCCGACCTGCAGGAGCGCGGCGGCCAGCGGCTGCTGGTCGACTGCGGCTGCCTGAACCTGGTCAAGACCAGCGTCACGCCCGACGTGGGGGCGACCTACGCCGCGCGCAGCTTCGCCGTGCTCGAGGAACTCCAGCTGCGCCGTGAGCAGCTCGGCGGGCCGGAGCTGGCCCGGCGCTTCCCGCAGTTCGCGGCCGACGGCGGCTGGCTGGACGTCGACGCCGGGTTCGCCGACGTGGCCGCGGTGACCCGGCTGCTGACCGCGGCGCTGCCCGCGCGGGGCGTGACGGTGACGGAGGGTGCGCGGATCCTCGGCATCGTCCGCGACGGCGGCTGCTGGCAGGTGCGGACCGACGCCGGCACGGTCGAGTCGGATGCCCTGGTGATCACCGCCGGGCTGGGCACCAACGACGTGCTCGAGCTGATCCCCGGCTGCGCGACCCGCTTTCCGCTCAGCCCGGACCGGCCCTCGCAGTCCAAGTACTTCATCCCCGGCCCGGCGACCCGCGACCAGTACACCGAGCAGGTCATGCCGGTCTTCGCCTACCTGGACGTCGGGATCTACGGCCATCCCATCTACGACGGCCGGACGCCCGGGGTCAAGATCGGCTTCTACAACCCGCCGGACGCCACCGTGGTGCCCTCGCGGATCGGCTCGGTGGAGGACTTCGTAGCCGAGTGCATGCCGGGGCTGCGCGGCGCGCGGACCGTGGACGTGGCCGAGGCCAGCGGCGTCGACACCTGCTTCTACGACCTGGTCGGCGACGACAACTTCATCCTCGGGCCGGTGCCGGGCGCCGAGGGCGTGTTCACCGGGGTGGGCTGGCGCGGGACCGGGTACAAGTTCGCGCCGTGGGTGGGCCGGGTGCTGGCCCAGCTCGCCGTCCAGCACGGCACCGTCTACGACATCGGCCGGTTCGCGCCGGGGCGGTTCGCCCCCGGCGCGCCCGTACACGCGGGAGGCAAGGCATCATGACCACGCAACCGGTAGCCAGCCTCGAGCAGCGCCTGGCCGACGGGGTGGTGCTCGGCGCCGAGGGCTACGTCTTCGAGCTGGAGCGCCGGGGCTACATCAAGGCCGGCCCGTACGTGCCCGAGGTGGTGCTCGACTACCCCGAGGCGGTCCGCGAGCTGCACCGCGAGTTCCTGCGCGCGGGCGCCGACGTGATGGTCGCCCTGACCTACTACGCCCACCGCGAGAAGCTGCGCCACGTCGGCCGCGAGGGCGACCTGGAGGCCATGAACCGGCAGGCCGTCCGGCTGGCCGGGGAGGTGGCCCGGGAGGGCGGGGCCCTGGTGGCCGGCAACGTCTGCAACACCTGGGCCTACGACCCGGCCGACCCCTCGACCACCGCGGTGGTCCGGGCTCAGTACGCCGAGCAGCTGGGCTGGGCGGTCGAGGAGGGCATCGACTTCGTCATCTCCGAGACCAACGACTACCTGGGCGAGGCGCTGATCGCGCTGGAGGTGATCCAGGAGCTGGGCCTGCCGTCCATGGTGACGCTGGCCTCGACGCTGCCGGACCGGACCAGGGACGGCTACGACTACGTCGAGGCGTGCCGGATCCTGGCCGGGCACGGGGCCACGATCGTCGGGCTGAACTGCGACCGGGGCCCGGAGACCATGCTGCCGCTGCTGGCCCGGATCCGGCTCGCGGTGGACGGCCCGGTGGCGGCCCAGCCGGTGCCCTACCGCACGACCGAGGCCAGCCCGACCATGCAGTCGCTGCGGGCCGACGGCATCGACCGCGTGTTCCCGCTGGCCCTGGAGCCGTTCACCTGCACCAGGTTCGAGCTGGCCAGCTTCGCGACCGCCGCCCGCGAGCTGGGCGTCAACTACGTGGGGATCTGCTGCGGTGCCGGTCCGCAGCACGTCCGGGCCATGGCCGAGGCCCTGGGCCGCCAGGCCCCGGCCAGCAAGTACTCGCCGGCGATCGAGCTGCACCCGATCCTGGGTGCGGCGGGCTCGACCGCCGCGGCCGA
>JBOHCO010000202.1:0-2007 GCA_050698895.1 Streptosporangiaceae bacterium | reverse complement strand
CCGCCGCGCCAAGCGTCATCATCGTCCGCGATCGACCACGAAAGCTGAGGTTCATGTGCGTAAACCCTCCCGCTACCGCCCAGTAGCAGAAGACCATACATTCGCGACATGCCGGTGCCTAGGCCTAACGAACCACGCTGGCACCGGCTGGCGGACCGCTTCTTGCTGTTATCAGGCCCGGTGCCCTCAGCTGACTGCCTGCCGGGCCGGGCGAGGGCTGGGGCGGGGGTTGCGGGCGGCCGGATCGGGTGCGACGGCCGGCCCGGAATGCGCGGTTCATGATCGCGGAAATCCGTCCGCGATTGTCGCGGACCGATTTCCGGGATCATGAAGGCGTTACTGGTTGCCGGTGGTCAGGGGCGGCTGGTCCGGAAGATGGGCCAGCCGATCTCGGTTCGCCACTGACTGGCGTCGGCGGTGTCGTGCTGGCCGGCCAGGTAATACTCGCGGATCGGGCCGTCCACCGCGACGGCGTGCTGGGCCACGTAGGTGGCCAGCGTGCCGTAGGCGCGGTCAACCCCGGCCGGCGCCCGCGGTACTCGATGACCGCCAGCTCGGCGGCCGGCACCAGCGTGGTGATGACGCGCCCGGTCGGCCGCACCGGGCCGGCGCACGGCACGAAGATGGTCGCCTGCGCGCTCGGCACCCTCCGGGCCGACTACGGTCAGTGGGTGGCCGGCAACGCGGCCCTGTCGTTCGGCGACGAGCGGCCCGGCTGCGAGGTGCCCCAGCTGGACAAGGAGCAGGCCATCCGGGACTGGATGGGCGTCTCCCTGGACGCCGCGGTGGCCTGCATGACCACCAACCTGGCCGCCGACTTCACCACCAACCTGGCCGCCGACTTCACCGCCAACCTGGCCGCCGACTTCACCGCCGAGCTGAGCAGCGTCACCAGGCCCGCGCTGATCCTGCACGGCGACCACGGCGTGTTCGCGCCGCTGGCGGACTGCGGACGGCGGTCCGCCGAGCTCATGCCGGCGAGCCGGCTCGTGGTCTACGGCGGCGCGGCCTACCTGCCCCATCTGTCCCGCCGCGAGCGCCTCAACGCCGACCTCCTGGCCTTCGCCGGAGGCCGCGATGCTTGAATGAAGTCAGCCCGGTAACGCAGCGACGCGGGAGGTTCGGCATGGATGTTGGGATCGGTCTTCCGAATGCTGTCCCCGACACGGAAGGCAGGACCCTCGTCGACTGGGCCAGGCAGGCTGATGAGGCCGGGTTCAGCACCCTGGGCACGATCGGCCGGCTTGTCTACCCGAACTACGAGGAGCTGATCGCGCTGGCCGCGGCCGCCGCGGTCACCAGCCGGATCCGGCTGACCACCTCGGTCCTGCTGTCGCCGCTGCACTCGAACGCCGCGCTGTTCACCAAGCAGGCCGCCTCAATCGACCGGATCTCCGGCGGCCGCCTGGTGCTTGGCCTGGGCATCGGCGGCCGCGAGGACGACTTCAGCGCCAGCGGGCTGACCATGGCCGGCCGCGGGCGGCGGTTCGACGAGCAGCTCGACGAGATGAAGCGGATCTGGGCCGGCGAGGGCCGCCCCGGCATCGACCCGATCGGGCCGACGCCGACCCGGCCCGGCGGTCCCGAGCTGATCCTCGGCGGCGCCAGCGAGGCCAGCTTCCGCCGGGCCGCCCGGCTGGGCGACGGGTGGATCATGGGCGGCGGCACGCCGGACATGTTCGCGCAGGCCGCGGCGGCCGTCGACCAGGCCTGGCAGGAGGCGGGCCGGGCGGGCCGGCCGCGCAAGCTGTCGCTGGCCTACTTCGCGCTCGGCGCCGACGCCCGCGCGCAAGCGGACGGCTATCTCGGTCACTACTACGCGTTCCTCGGCGAGATCGCCGGCCAGATCGCCTCCGGCGCGGCGGTGAGCGCGGACATGGTCAAGGGCTACGCCGCCGCCTTTGCGGAGGTCGGCTGCGATGAGCTCATCTTCGTGCCGACCTCATCCAGCCTGGACCAGGTGGCCTTGCTCGCCGACGCGGTGCTCTGACCGAGCCGGGCAGTAAG
>JBOHCO010000201.1:0-6229 GCA_050698895.1 Streptosporangiaceae bacterium | reverse complement strand
GCCGTACTCCTCCTGCATCTGCTGCGGGCCGATGACCTGGAGGTGCAGCACCGAGTCGGTGAAGCCGGGGGCCACCGTCTCAATCCGCGCGATCACCCGGACCGCGTAGGCCGCCACCGCCGCGTCGTCGGGGGTGTCCGCGTACCCGGCCGGGACCCACTGGGTGAACAGCGACATCACGTGCTGGCCCTCGGGGGCCAGCGAGTCGTCGAACACGCTGGGGATGCAGATGTCCGCGAACGGGACCGCTGACGGCCGCCCGGCGACCGCGTCCTGGAAGGCGTTCTCGACGTCGTCCAGGCTCTCGGCCAGCACGATCGTCCCGCCGTGGACCTGCGGGTCGAACTCGGGATGGCTGGCGAAGACCGGCAGCCGGTCCAGCGCCAGGTTGATCTTCACCGTGCCCGACCGGGTCTGCCAGCGGCGGATGTCCTCGACGAAGTCGGCGGGCAGGTCGCGCTCGTCCACCAGTCGCAGGAACGAGATGGCGGGGTGGGCCGTGGTGATCACGATCGGCGCGGTGATCTCCTCGCCGCTGGCCAGCCGGACGCCGCTCACCCGGCCGCCGGAGGTCGTGATCTGGGCCACCTCGGCCCCGGTGCGCACCTCGGCGCCGAACGACCGGGCCGACGCGGCCAGGGCCGCCGTCACGCCGCCCATGCCGCCGCGCGGGAAGCCCCAGGCGCCCGCCTGGCCGTCGGTGTCGCCGATGTGGTGGTGCAGCATCACGTAGGCGGTGCCCGCCGACCGCGGGCCGGCCCAGGTCCCGATCACCCCGGACACCGACAGCAGCCCGCGCATGGCGTCGCTGTCGAAGTACCGGTCGATGAGGTCGGCGATGCTGCCGGTCAGCAGCCGGGTCATGTCGACGGCGCCCCTGGTGTCGAGCTTGCGCAGGTGGCGCAGCAGCAGGCTCTGGCGCCATAGGTCGGCCGGGCGGCGTGAGCCCAGCCGGGGCGGGATCTCCTCCAGCATCGGGCCGAGCACCGCGCCCAGGCTGGCCAGGTGCGCCTCATAGTCCTCGTAGCGGTCGGCGTCGCGGGCCGAGAACTTGGTGATCTCGGCGTGCCGCTGCGCCGGGTCGTCGGGCAGCCGCAGGTAGCGGCCGTCCGCGCGAGGCGCGAAATAGGGGCCCTGCGGGAAGACGTGATACCCGTGACGGCCCAGTTTCAGATCCCGGACCAGATCGGGGGGCAGCAGCGAGACGACGTACGACAGCGAGGTCACGGTGAAATCCGGCCCGAACGGCTGCTCGCTCACCGCGGCGCCGCCGACCACGTCACGTCGCTCGCACACCAGGGTGCTCAGCCCGCCGCGGGCCAGGTAGGCGGCGGCGACCAGGCCGTTGTGCCCCCCGCCGACCACGATCACATCTCGGCTCGCTGCCATCAGCGCTCCTCCCTCTCCGCTCGCCGGCCACGTCGCCGGCCGGCCGCGCGCCGTTGGTAACGCATCGGTCCTGCCGTTCGCTCCCTGGAGCATAGGCGGGCGCCAGGCGGGCCGGGAAGCGCGGAGGTGGCGAGCCTGACCCCCGTCTATGGGTCTATTTGCCGGAATCGCGCGGTGGGATAATCGATGACGTTCATAGATAATTTAGATAAGCCGAAGAGGGTCGATTGGTGACTCGCGGTCAATTCGAGGCTGAGCCGCCTGGCTGGGCCCGTCCGCCCACGCGAGCACTGGAACGGCAGCGGACCAAGCGCGACAAGATCATCGGTGTCGCCATGGAGCAGTTCGCCGCCAGCGGCTACGAGGGCGCGCGAGTCGAGACGATCGCGGCGGGCGCCGGGGTGTCCAAGGGCGCCGTCTTCTCTTATTTCACTAACAAGGCCGGCCTGTTCCTGGCCGCCTACCAGTCCGCGGCCCAGTCCTTCAGCCGGTACCTGGACGCGCCCGCCGAGGTGCTCGAACGCGGGTTCTTCGCCGTGATCAGCTACTGGCTGGAGTACACGCCGCACATGGTCGGCGAGGACTGGATCCCCTACCGGGTCACGCTGCTCGGCAACTACTGCTCCGACCTCCAGCTCAAGCACTGGATCAACCAGTACCTGGTGCGCGAGGACCCCTACGGGACGCGGCCGTTCGTGCGGTTCGGCCTCGACCGGGGCGAGGTGCGCACCGACGTGGACCCGGACCTGGTGGTGTCGGTGGTGGACTGGCTGATGGACCGGTGCCAGGACGCCATGCTGACCGAGGAACTCGATCCCGGGCTGTTCGGCTCGGTCACCGAGTCGGCGGACGCGCGCGACCTGCGGGTCCGCCAGTTCGTCGAGATGCTGCGCGGGGCCGTCGGCGCCCGGTGACTGCTGCGCCGGCGGTGACTGCTGCGCCGGCGGTGACTACGGCTCCGGCGGTGACTACCGGGCCGGCCCGAGGTCGGCCAGGGCCAGGATCGCGGCCGGATCGGCGTTCCCGCCGCTGACCACGATGGCCACCGGCCCGTCCAGGTCGCCGAGCCGCCCGGCCAGCGCGGCCCCGGTGGCCACCGCGCCGCCGCCCTCGGCGATCAGCCGGTAGGTGCCCAGCAGGAACACCATGGCCGCGGCGATCTCCGCCTCGGTCACCAGTACGTGCTGGTCCACGAACTCCCGGACCGCGGCCATCGACCAGCGGTTGTCCAGCCCGATGCCGCCGCCGAGCACCTCGGCCAGCGTGTCCAGGTTGGGCACGTCCACCGGGTGGCCGGCCTGCAGGCTGGCCACCATGGCGCCCGCGTTCTCGGCCGAGGCGCCGATGACCCGGACCGGCGCCGGCCCGCCCTTGAGCGCGATGCCCAGGCCGCCGATCAGCCCGCCGCCGGACACCGCGGCCACGGCGACGGCCAGGCCGGGGACCTGCTCGGCCAGCTCGAGGCCGATCGTGCCCTGCCCGGCGATCACGTCCGGGTCGTCGAACGGGTGCACGAAGCTGAGCCCGCGCTCGCGCTCGATCCGGTGGGCCACCTCGGCCGCGTCGTCATAGGCCGGGCCCTCGACGATCGCCTCGGCGCCGCTGGCCCGGATCGAGCGCAGCTTCACCGGGTCGACCGTCTCGGGCACGCAGATCGTGGCCGGGATCCCGAGCCGCCGGGCGATGTAGGCCACCGAGGCCCCGTGGTTGCCCCCCGAGCAGGCGATCACCCCGCCGCGGCGCTGGTCCGGCGACAGGGCCAGGATCTTGCTGGCCGCGCCGCGGACCTTGAACGAGCCGGGCGGCTGGAGGCTCTCCAGCTTGAGCCACACCGGCACGCCGAGACGGTCCGACAGCTCGGGGGAGCGGATCACCGGGCTCGGGTCGACCAGGCCGGCGATCCGGTCCCTGGCCCGCTGCACGTCGGCGTAGCTGACGCCGGCCGTGGCACTGGTCATCTCGGCCTGCCTCCGGTCCGGCGGGCGCAGGCCCGTCCCCGGCGCGGGACAGGCCGGCCCGCACGGCTGGCTAGCCTAGGCGACCGCTGGCCGGCTACCGCATCGCGGGCTCGGCGTCCTCCATCCCGGTCCGGATCATGTCGCGCAGCTCGGCGTTGTCCTCGTGGCCGTGCTTGGCCACGGCGTGCGCCGCCGCCGCGTCCAGCACCTCGTCCTCGGTCCCGGCGATGGTGAGGCTGCAGTTGATGTCGCTGGGCACCTTGCGGCAGTCGATCATCTTGCGGTCCATTGCTGATCCCCCCGTGATCTGGATTGCCCTATGGCCGGGTCATTTCGCCCGTAGCCTGAGCTTTGGCCCGTGGATCAAGCTTTGCATCCCTGGCGGGCCGTCTTACGCTTGACTGACTCACAGTCGCCTTAGCCCACGGTTAATCGCGCCCCGGCCCGGCTCGAGCCGTGTTAACCCAGGCCAGCGGCTTGAGTCGGGAGCTACCCTACTTACTGATAAGTAAAATAATTGTCATCCACAGGGACTAAGTTGTTAAGGAACACCTGAAACAGAGGGACACTGTGGTAACGGCTGCCGAACAGATGACCGCGGGCACGCCGACCCGGATTCTGGACATCGCCGAGCGACTGTGCAGATCCGGGGCTTCAACGGCTTCAGTTACGCCGACGTAGCGGCCGAGTTGCAGATCACCACGGCGGCCCTGCACTACCACTTCACCGGCAAGCCCCAGCCTGGCCCTCATTGACCGGTACGCGGCCCGGTTCGGCGCGGCGCTGGACGACCTGGATGCCCGCTGCGACTCGGCGCCGGCCCGGCTGCGCGGCTACGTCGGACTGTACCTGGACGTGCTGCGCGACGGCCGCATGTGCCTGTGCGGCATGCTGGCGTCGGAGTACCACACCCTGCCGGGCGGGATGCGGGAGTCGGTGCTGCGGTTCTTCGACGACAACGAGCACTGGCTCGAGGGCGTGCTGACCCAGGGCGCGGCCGACCGCAGCCTGCGCTTCTCCGGCACCGCGCGCGAGGCCGCGCGGCTGATCCTGGCCAGCCTGCAGGGCGCGCTGCTCGTGGCCCGGTCCTTCGAGGACCCGGGCCGCTTCGAGTCCGCCGCCACCAGCCTGCTGACCGGCCTGACCGCTCCCGCCCCCGCTAGCTAACGGTCCTCGGCCGCAGCGGCTGACCAGGCCCGCCACCCCGGACTGGCCGGGTGAGACAATCGGCCGGAATCACATCAGCCCGGGTCAGCCAGGCACTCGGGTCAACCAGGGTAGGGGCGCCCGTACATGGCCGACTTGTCACTGCTGCCGCCGTCCGCCGCCGCGGACGGCGACGACCTGCGCATCGCCGGCGTCTCGCTGCGCGAGCTGGCCCGGGAGTTCGGGACCCCGGTGTACGTACTGGACGAGGACTACCTGCGGGCCCGGGCCCGCAGGTACGTCAGCTCGTTCACCAGCCGGCATCCGCGCAGCCGGATCTGCTTCGCGGCCAAGGCCTTCCCGTCCGCGTCGGTCATCCAGGTCTTCGCCGAGGTGGGCCTGGGCTGTGACGTGGTCGGGGCGGGCGAGCTGCGCCTGGCCCTGGCCGCCGGCATCGACCCCGCGAAGATCGTCATGCACGGCAACGCCAAGTCCGACGACGACATCCGGGCCGCCCTGGACGCGCGCATCGGCTACATCGTGGTCGACGGGTTCGACGACATCGACCGCATCTCGAGGCTGGCCCGCACCCGCACCCCGGTGCTGCTGCGGACCAGCCCCGGCATCGACTCGGCCACCCACGCGGCGCTGGCCACCGGCGGCGCCGGCTCCAAGTTCGGCGTGCCCGTGGACCAGGTGCCGGCCGCGATCGAGCGCATGCGGGCCGACCCGCTGATCGACCTCCAGGGCCTGCACGCCCACATCGGCTCGCAGATTTTCGACCTCGACCAGTTCGAGGCCGAGGTCGCGGCGCTGGCCAGCCTGGGCGACTTCGGCGTCTACGACTTCGGCGGCGGCCTGGGCGTTCGCTACGTGCCGCAGGACGCGGCGCCGGGCATCGACCAGTACGCGGCCCGGCTGGTCGCGGCCGCCCGGCGGCACCTGGGCCAGGACATCGAGATCCTGGTCGAGCCGGGCCGCTCCCTGGTCGCCCCGGCCGGGGTGACCCTGTACCGGGTCGTGACCAGGAAGCAGTCCGGGCGGCTGCACGTCGCCGTCGACGGCGGCATGGGCGACAACCTGGAGCACTCGCTCTACGGGCAGCGGTTCACCCCGCTGGTCGTCGGCCGGTGGGACGAGCCGTCCGTCGTGGCCGACCTGGTCGGGCGGCACTGCGAGGAGGGCGACGTGATCAGCCAGGACGTCACGCTGGCCAGCCCGCAGATCGGCGACCTGATCGTCGTCCCGGTCACCGGTGCTTACTGCTTCACCATGAGCAACAACTACAACGCGAACCTCCGCCCGCCGGTGGTGCTGTGCTCGGCCGGCGTGGCCCGCCTGGCCGTGCGCCGCGAGACTCCCGACGACCTGATGGCCCGCGAGATGCTGGTCCGCGCGCTACCGCCGGTCCCCGCCGCCCAGCGATAGTCGCGGACGGATTTCCGCGATCATGAACCCGTGCCTTCCGGGCCGGCCGCAGTACGCGATCCGGCCGCCCGCAACCCCCGCCCCACCCCAGCCTGGACTGGTGGCACACGTGGACAGCCACGCCGGCGTGCGGGTTTAGGGACTTCCAGCCCAGCGCGCGAGCGGGGAGCGCGCGGGGGCTGTCCATGAGGTGGCCAGAGGGCCGTGCAGGGCCGGGGTGGCGGTGCGGAGGAGCGCCGTGGGCCTGTCCAAGGCCCGGCAGCTGTGGGTGTCCCGCTGGTAACCCTCCTGCGTACCCAACGGGACAC
>JBOHCO010000200.1:0-1694 GCA_050698895.1 Streptosporangiaceae bacterium | reverse complement strand
ATCGGCGCCTGTGGATAACCTCGGCCAGCCGCCGGTCCTGTGGACGGCCGCCGCCGCGATGACCGCCGCGTGTGCCAGCCTGGGCCCAGGCCAGGCCTGAGATCAGGAGCTCGCTCGAGGGAAGGGAGGCCGGGAGGGAAAGGGAAAGGAAGGCAGCGGCCCCGGTCAGGCGGCAACCAGCTCCGAGGGCTGGGCGATGACGTCGACCATGGCGCCGTTGCGCATGACGGTGATGGCCAGCGGGCGGCCGATGGCCTCGGCGAACATCAGCCGCTGCAGATCCTGCGCCCGGGCGACGGGGCTGCCGCCCGCGCTGAGCAGCAGGTCGCCGGCGTTCAGCCCGGCTCCCGCGGCCGGGCCGCCGGGAACCACCTCGGCTACCCGCAGGCCCTCGCTCCGGCCGAACCGTTCCCGCATCGCCGCCGGCACCGGGGCGGGCACGCAGACCAGGCCGAGGTAGGCTCGGCGGACCCGGCCGTCACGGATCAGGGCGGAGATGATCCGGCGGGTGGTGGCGTTCACCGGGACGGCCAGCCCGAGGCCGACGCCGGCCACCGCCGTGCTGATGCCCACGACGTGCGCGCGGGCGTCGGCCAGGGCACCGCCGGAGTTGCCGGGGTTGAGGGCGGCGTCGGTCTGGATGACGTCCTCGACGATGCGGGCGGCGGCGCCGCTGCGGGTGGGCAGCGAGCGCCCGAGGGCGCTGACGACGCCGGCGGTGACGGACCCGGCCAGTCCGAGCGGGCTGCCGACCGCTACCACCAGCTGGCCGACGACCAGGCCATCGGCCTCGCCGAGGGTGGCGGGCGGGGGCGTGACGCCGTCGGCCCGGAGCACGGCCAGGTCGGACAGGGGATCGGCGCCCACCACGGTGAACGGGGCGCTGGTCCCGTCGGAGAACAGCGCGGTCCCGTGATCGGCGCTGCCGACCACGTGCGCGTTGGTGAGCAGGAACCCGTCGGGGGTGAAGACCACAGCCGATCCCTGGCTCTCGCCGCGTCGGCCGTCGGCCTGCGGCACCCGCAGGCTGGCCACCTTCGGCGTTATCTCGGCGGCCACGCCGGCCACGACCTGCGAGTAGCCGTCAAGTTCAGACTCTGATGACATGCTTACAACATTACGACGAAACAGAGCGGCTGACACCGCCCAGCGACGCCCTTCGCTGTTCACCGATAGGAGAACAATCCCCGGGCCGCCCGCGGGGCGGTCCGGCTGGATCGGCGATTCCGGACCCGCCGGAACGCCTGCGGGGATGGCCGAGAGCGGTCTGGGCCGAGGCGGGGAAGCCGGGAGCGCCGAAAAGGGGGCCGCGCCAGGCCAGGCCGGCCGGGACCCGTTGAACCGAGCCGTGAGCCAGCGAGCCGAGCGGTGAATCTGAGAGCCGGGCGGCCCGAAGGCTAGCTGGGCTGGCCGAGGGCGACGCGCAGCTCGGCGCGGAAGCGGTCCAGCTCCGACAGCTCCTGCTGGGCCGGCGTGACCACCAGCTCCTGGGCCACGCTGGCCATCCGGGCCTGCATGCTCTTCGCGACGTCCTCCTTCTCGCGGATCGCGGCGTTGCGGACCGCGTTGACGCACGTGGAGGCGGTGAGCCAGCCGAGCACCAGCAACGCCGCGATCAGCAGCGCGATGAGGGGCAGCAGCCCGACGTCCCGGAACAGGCTGGGCACCCCGCTGCCCGCCTTGAACACGCCGAA
>JBOHCO010000199.1:0-1546 GCA_050698895.1 Streptosporangiaceae bacterium | reverse complement strand
GACCCGCACGGCCGCTTCGCGCAGTTCTGGCCGCACCGGCACGGCACCGACGCGATCTTCCTGGCCCTGCTCAGGCGACCTTCATAGGCTCCCTAACGGCCTCGGTACCCCGGCCAGCATCCCCCTCCAGCACGCCGGTCCCGGTCCCGCGAGCTCACCGCGCCTGACGGTCCAGGAACTTCCGCAGCGCCGCGTTGAATTCGGCCGGGCGCTCCAGGTTGGGCATGTGCGCCGCGCCCTCGATGACCGTCAGCGCCGAGTCCCGAAGCCGCTCGTGCATGTACTCCGCGTCGCTGACCGGCGTGTACTCGTCGTCCGTGCCCACCACCACCAGCGCGGGCACCGACACCTGCGCCAGCAGGTCGCGGTAGTCCGGCCGCTGGGCCCGGCCGCGCAGCGCCGCCGCCGCGCCCGCCGGCGCCGTGCCGCGCATCATCCCGAGCACGTGCGCGGCCACGTCCGGCAGCGCCGTGACGTTGTAGGGCGCGATCATCTTGCCGATGACCTCGGCCGCGTACCCGTCCATGCCCTCGGCCAGCATCCGGTCCGCCATCGCGTTGCGGGCCGCCCGGCCGTCGGCCGTGTCGGCCGCGGCGAACGTGTCGGCCAGCACCAGCGCCGCCACCCGGCCGGGGAACTGGCGATAGAACTCCATCACGATCTGCCCGCCTATGGACAGCCCGCCGAGCACCACCCGGTCCAGGCCCAGGTGATCCAGCAGCCCCGCGATGTCGCCGGCGAACACGTCCAGCGTCGTGACCCCCGGCACCACGGTGCTCTGGCCGTAGCCGCGCAGGTCCGGCGTCACCACCCGGTAGCCCGCCGCGGTCAGGTCTGCCACCTGAGGGGCCCACATGCTGCGGTTGAACGGGTGCCCGTGGATCAGCACCACCGGCGCCTGGTCACGGTCGCCCTGGTCGTCCTGGTCGCCCTGGTCGTCGTAGGAGATCGTTATGCCCTGTACGGTCGCGGTCGCCACGCGCTCATCGTAGGCCGCGGCGGTGGTGGCGGGCTGCCGGGCTCCGGGCTGGCGGTGCGGGCCGAGGGGCTTGTCTTGCCTGCCTGGCCCTATGGGCGCCGGGACAGTCAGAAAGTGCTGAGCTTTTCTTCGCTTGTTTGTTCGCCTGGCTGGCCAGAATGTCAGAGGCGGGCGCTACTGTTATCGAAGACGACAAAGCCAGCCCGCGGCCCGCAGGAGGTGATCGAAGTGCCAGCTCCCGCTCCGGCCAGCACCGATCACGACTCCCGCCGTCACGAGGGGCTGGCGTGGTCGCATGAGCTGGATCTGGCCCCGTTGCTGGCCGCGGTCGGCGCGGCCCAGCTGGGTGAGCCTGGTGACGAGCGGGCCGCCGCGGAGGAGGCTGCCGCGATGGCGGCGGCGGCCGAGGCGGGGTGCCTGGCGCGGGATGTGACCGGGGTGCTGGCGGATCAGCTGCCGCCGGGTCCGGCGCTGGCGGCGTGCCTGTCCGGGACCGACCCGGGTGCGCTGTCGGAGTGGGACCTGCCCGGTGTCGCCTCAGCGTTCCGGCGCCTCGCGGCGTGGGCG
>JBOHCO010000198.1:0-7016 GCA_050698895.1 Streptosporangiaceae bacterium | reverse complement strand
CAACCGGGCGGGCAGCCGGCGCGGTCATCGTGATCAGTGCGGCGGGATGCCCGAGGCGGGCGCCGCGGGCTGGGTCGCGGCGTACGGCGTGATGGCCCCGGTCGGGCTGGTGCCGGTGACCAGCACCGGCCCCATCGGGATCAGCTTCCCGCCGGAGATGGTGGCCATGTAGGCCCCGGTGATGCCGTTGTGGTCACTGGCCGAGTAGGCGTACGGGGCCACTGAGACCCCCTGGGGCAGGCCGCCGTTGATGGCGTTGATCAGGTCCTGCCGGGTCGGGTTGCGGCCGGCCTTGAACATGGCCTCGGCGAAGGTGTAGGCGACGGACATGCCGTACTCGACGTTGCCGTCCATGGGCAGCTTGGGGATGTACTGGTTGTGGATCTTGGTGAACAGCTGGATCCAGCTGTTGCCGCTGCTGCCGAGCGAGGGCAGGTAGGCGTCGGTGATGATGCCCTGGGTGAGCAGGTTGCCGTTGACCTTCTGGTGGGCCTTGGCCGCGAACGCCTGGAGCAGCCCGGCCAGGGTGATCGGGTCCGAGCCCACGTCGCTGACCACGAGCTGCGGGTTGAAGCTCAGCCCGAGCGCGTTGAGCTTGAGCAGCGCGGTGAAGGCCGGCACCGAGAACGAGACCACGACCTGGGCCCCGGCGGCCTTGAGCTTGGCCACCAGCGGGCCGATGGTGGTGTTGGTCGGGTCGTAGGCCTCCTTGGCCACGATCTGCTTGGCCGGGATCTCGTCGTCCAGGCCCTTGACGCCGTCCTGGCCGAACTCGTCGTCCTGGTAGAAGAAGCCGATCTTCTTGCCCTTGAAGTGATCCTTCACGTACTGGCCGAGGATCTTGCCCTCGCGGACGTAGTCGAGCTGCCAGCCGAAGGTCTCGGGCAGCTTGGCCGGGTTGTCCCAGCACTCGCAGCCGGAGGCGACGAACACGTCCGGCACCTTCTCGCTGTTCAGGAACGGGGCCACGGCCAGGTGGGTCGGCGTGCCCAGGCCGTCGAAGATCGCGTAGACGTTGTCCTTCAGCACCAGCTGGCGGACCACGGTCGCGGTCATGGACGGGTTGTACTGGTCGTTGAGGTACTTATAGACGATCTTGCGGCCGTAGATGCCGCCGTGCGCGTTGAGGTACTGGAAGTAGGCGTTCGAGGCGGGCGCGATCTCGTCGTAGCCCGGTGCGGCGATGCCGGTCAGCGGCTGGTGGCTGCCGAGGGTGATGGTGCTCGCGGTGATGCCCGGCGCGGAGGCGGTGAGCTGGGTCGAGCCGCCCGAGCCGGACTTGCCCGAGCTGGAGCTGGAGCCGCAGGCCGCGACGAGCATCGCGACCACGGCCAGGCCGGCCACGGGCGCGAGCGCCAGTCTTCGCGTTCGGCGTGCTGTGTTCATGTGGTGGTGCCTTTCTCTTTGGTGTCACGCGCCGGCGCGTGCCGGCGCAGCAAGCTGGACCACACGGGCGGCTCGCCGACGACCGGCGCGGCGAGGCCGAACAGGCGGCGCAGGCCGCCCTGGATCCCCGAGGGGAAGGCGAGCATGACGACGATGAGCACGAAGCCGTAGGCGGCGATCGGCACGCTGGAGCTGGCCGCGCCGGACAGGCCGTGGCTGGTCGCGAAGTCGCTCAGGAAGCCGGGCACCAGGACCAGCAGCAGGCTGCCCCAGACCGCGCCGGCCAGGCTGCCCAGGCCGCCCAGCACCGCCGCGGAAAGCAGCCCGATGGACAGCGACAGGGTGTAGCCGCCCGGCGAGACGTTCGCGGTGACGACGGCCAGCAGCGCGCCGCCGACCCCCGCGCAGGCCGCGCTGATCACGAAGGCCAGCACCCGCAGCCGGGCCACGTTCAGCCCGGCCAGCGTGGCCGCGACCTCGTCGTCGCGGACCGCGCGCCAGCCGCGGCCGATGCCGCTGCGGACCAGGTTGGCCAGCAGCACCAGGGTGATCAGCGCGGCCGCGCAGCACACCCAGGCCAGCCACTGGGTGAGCTGGAAGGTCGGGCCCAGGAAGCCGGGCACGTTGACCGAGACGTCCAGCCCCTGGTCGCCGCCGAACACCCCCTGGTACCGGTCGGCGATCGAGGGCAGCGCCACGGCCAGCATCAGCGTCGCGCCGGCCAGGTAGGGCCCGTGCAGCCGGGCCGCGGCCACGCCCACCACCGCGCCGGCCGCCGCGCTGATCACCGCGCTGGCCGCGATGACCAGCTCCAGCGGCCAGGCCAGGTGGATCAGCAGCAGCGCGGCGGCGTAGCCGCCGATGGCCATGAACGCGCCCTGCCCGATGGACAGCTGGCCGCTGACCCCGATCAGCACGGTCAGCCCGCCGACGGCTACCACGTAGGCGGCCACCTCGGCCAGCTGGTAGTCGCGGTAGGAGCCGAGCTTGTAGGACAGCAGCAGCAGGACCAGGCCGGCGACGAGCGCCGCCGCCACGTGCTTGACCAGGGTCACGTCACACCCTCCGGACGGAAGTGGCGGAGAACAGCCCGGAGGGCCGCAGCATCAGCACGGCCACCAGCGCGGCCAGGCCCGCCACCTCGACCAGGTCGCTGCCCAGGTAGCCGCCGACGTAGCTGAGCCCCACGCCGAGGATCAGCCCGCCGACCACCGCGCCCACCGGGCTGTCCAGGCCGCCGATCACGGCGGCGGTGAAGCCCAGCACGAAGATCGCGTCCATGCTGTTGGGGTAGAGGAACGTGCTCGGCGTGACCAGCAGCCCGGCCAGCGCCCCGAGCAGCCCGGCCAGCGCCCAGCCCAGGGTCAGCACCCGGCCGATCCGCACGCCCAGCAGCCGGGCCACGTCCGGGCTGAACGCGGTGGCCCGCAGCCGCAGCCCGGCCGAGGTGTACCGGAACAGCAGGGCGAGCAGGATCGCGGCGGCCAGCACCGCGCCGGCGGTGAAGATCCCGTCGCGGGAGATGCCCAGCGCCACCGAGCCCGCCTTGATCCCGGTGATCGAGTACGCGGGCGGGAACGACCGGTACTGGCCGCCGTAGATGATCCCGGCCAGTCCCTCCACGAAGATCAGCAGCCCGATGGTCACGATGACCGCGTTGAGCGGCGGCTTGCGCATCGTGGGCCGGACCACCGTGCGCTCCAGCACCGCGCCGAGCACCAGCCCGGAGGCCAGGGCGGCCACGAAGCCGAGCCAGTAGCTGCCGGTCCGGTTGATGACGATCAGCGCGATGTAGGTGGTGAACATCGCCATGCCGCCCTGGGCGTAGTTGAGCACCCGGGTGCCGCGCCAGATCAGCACCAGCGACAGCGCGATCGCCGCGTAGATCATCCCGGTGCTGATGCCCCCGAGCGTGAACTCAAGGAACTCCTGCATGTCCTGCCTCCCGTCGGCTCGCCCTCAAGTCGGCCCCCGGACTCGCCGGTCCTAGAAACCCAGGTAGTGCCGGCGCAGCCCCTCATCCGCGGCCAGGGTGGCCGCGTCGGCCCTGGCCACGACCTTGCCGAGGTTGAGCACGATGCCCTGGTCGGCGATGCCCAGCGCGATGCGCGCGTTCTGCTCCACCAGCAGCACGGTCAGGCCCGCGTCGTCGCGCAGCTGGCGGACCAGGTCCATCACCTGGGCCACGATCCTGGGGGCCAGCCCGAGCGACGGCTCGTCCAGCAGCAGCACCCGCGGCGCGGTCAGCAGCGCCCGGGCGATGACCAGGATCTGCCGCTCGCCGCCGGACAGGGTGGCGGCCAGCCGGCGCCGCCGCTCGCCCAGCACCGGGAACCGCTCGTAGGTGCCCGCCAGCGCCGCGGCCCGCTGCCCGCGGTCCCGCAGCAGCAGGCCGACCCGCAGGTTCTCCTCGATGGTCAGCTCGGTGATCACGCCCTGGCCCTCGGGCACGTGCGCGATCCCGGCCCGGGCGATGTCGGCCGGCAGGCGGCGGACGATGCTGGCCCCGTCCAGCAGGACCTGCCCGGCCCGCGGCCGGAGCAGCCCGGAGATCGTGCGCAGCAGCGTGGTCTTGCCCGCGCCGTTGGCGCCGAGCACGGCGGTGATGGTGCCCTTGGCCGCCGAGATGGAGACCCCCTCCAGCACCGGCGCCGCGCCGTACCCCGCGACCAGGCTGTCGACCGTCAGCGCCGGCACCGCCGCGTCAGTCATGGTCCGCCTCGCCCAGGTAGGCCGCCGTCACCGCCGGATCGGCCTGCACCTCCTGCGGCGTGCCCGAGGCGATCACCTTGCCGAAGTCCAGCACGTGAATCCGCTGGCAGACCGACATCACCAGGTCCATCCGGTGCTCGATGACCACCACGCTGGCATCGGCCGCCAGCTCGCTGATCAGCTCGCCCAGGCCCGGCAGCTCGGCCTCGTTCAGCCCGCTGGCCGGCTCGTCGAGCAGCAGCAGCCGCGGCTCCGACACCAGCGCCCGGGCCATCGCCACCCGCTTGCGCGGCCCGTGAGCCAGCGCCGACGGCCGGTCATCGGCCAGGTCGGCGATGCCCAGCCGGTCCAGCGCCTGCCGGGCCCGCTCGCGCAGCCGCCGCTCGTCGCGGTCCGACCGGGGCAGCCCGAACATCGCCGACCAGAACCCGGCCCGCCGCTGGCTGGCCGCCCCGGTCATCACGTTCTCCAGCACCGTCAGCCCGGCGAACAGGCCGGTGCCCTGGAGCGTCCGGGCGATGCCGTCCCCGGCCAGCCGGTGCGGCCGCAGCCGGGCCAGCGGCCGGCCGCCGAAGCTGATCGTGCCGGACTGCGGGCGGACGAAGCCGCACAGCACGTTCAGCAGCGTCGTCTTGCCCGCGCCGTTGGGGCCGATGATCCCGGTCACCTGCCGCCCCGCGGCCGTGAGCGAGACGTCGTCCAGCGCCGTGAGGCCGCCGAACCGCACCGAGACCCCGTGCACATCCAAAGCCAGAGATGAATCGCTATTCATCAAGCATTGCCTTGCTCAAGTAGGCTCTACCGGCTGGTACTGAACCAAGATTCACGACCAGGCAGGCCGCGCGCAAGCCAGGAAGTCACTTTCGTGGCCAAACCGAGACCCGGGCTTCCGGGCCTAGTTCAGGCGCGCCGCCAGCTCCGTGAGCGTCTCGCCCAGCGGCGCGTCGATCGTGAACTGGGCATGCTCGTCGCCGCGCGTCGCCCCCTGGTTGACGATCACCACCGGCCGGCCTAGCTGCGCTGCCCGCCGCACGAACCGCAGCCCGGACATCACCGTCAGCGACGAGCCCAGCACCAGGAGCATCGCGGCCCGGTCGACCAGGCCGTAGCATTCCTGGACCCGCGGCGGGGGCACGTTCTCCCCGAAGAACACCACGTCCGGCTTCAGCAGCCCTCCGCAGCCCGTGCAGTCCACCACCCGGAAGGCCCGGACATCCTCGTCCGGCAGCACCGCGTCCCCGTCCGGGTTGATCCGGATCGCGTCCGCCGCCCAGTCCGGGTTGGCCCGGTCCAGCCGCTGCTCCAGCAGCCCGCGCGCCGTCCGCTCCCCGCACCCCAGGCAGACGACCCGGTCCAGGCTGCCGTGCAGCTCGACCACGTTCCGCGCGCCCGCCGCCTGGTGCAGCCCGTCCACGTTCTGGGTGATGATCCCGGTCAGCAGCCCGCGCCGGTCCAGCGCCGCCACCGCCTGGTGACCCGCGTTGGGCGCCGCCCGCGCGATGTGCCGCCAGCCCTGGTGGCTGCGCGCCCAGTACCGCTGCCGGCTCGCCGCCCCGCTGGTGAACGCCTGGTAGGTCATCGGCTGCGCCGGCCGGGCCCGCCCCGTCGGCCCCCGGTAGTCCGGGATGCCCGATTCGGTGGACAGCCCCGCCCCGCTCAGCACCAGCACGTCCCCGGCCCCGGCCAGCCCGGCCAGCGCGGTCCGCCCGGCCGGCGCAGCCAGAGTCCCGTCCGCACCCGGCGACTGCGGATATTCCTTAACAGGAGGTGCTTCACCCGACCCGTCGACCAGCTCTGTCACGATCCCATGCTGCCCGATCCACCGGGATGCCCCGGCCAGGCCGGGGCCGGTCGGCCTCACCCGGCGCGGGGGGTTTCCGCCCGGCAGCGCGCGGAACACCGATCATGTCTGCGCGACCCGCGCCGGTGTCCGCTCATCCGCGATCTCGGGGGAGATCACTCATGTCCAACCACTTCACCGGCCTCAGTCTGGGCCCGCCGCTCGGCGATCAGCGCCTCGACCTCTGTGACCTCTACGTCTTCCAGGCTCCCGCGGATCCGGCCCGGACCGTGCTCATCCTCAACGCGAATCCCGAGATCAGCGGATTCCACCCGGATGCCATCTACCGGCTGAACATCGACAACGACGGCGATTACCTGACCGACATCGCGTTCAGCTACGTGTTCAGCCCGGTCGCTGACGGCCGGCAGACCGTCAGCGTGTACCTGGCCAGGGGCACGCAGGCCCGGTCGGACGACGTCGCGGGCACGAAGATCATCTCCGACGCCGAGGTCGCCTTCGGCCCCGAGCCGAACATCGTCACGTCCGGCGCCATCACGTTCTGCGCCGGGGCTCGCAGCGACGCGTTCTTCTTCGACTACGACGGCGTCGAGAACCTGTTCGACACCCACGGCGGCCGGAACTTCACCGCGCCGCACCTGGGCGGCCCGTCCCCGTGGACGGGAAAGGACTCCAACACCGAGGCCAACGTGCTGTCGACCGCGCTCGAGCTGCCCACCGGCGAGCTTGGCGCCCGTCCGGACATCAACGTCTGGGGCCGGTGCAGCCTGCGCCGCGACGCCGGGCTCGTGCCCGTGGACCGGGCGGGCCACCCGTCGGTCAGCAGCTTCTTCAACACCGACGAGACCAAGGAGGAGTACAACGCCAGCGAGCCGGTCAGCGACCGGCAGCGCTGGCTGGACCAGTTCGTGCACCTGATGGGGCACACCGGCCACTACACGCGCGACGAGGCCATCGCCGCCATCGACGCCGACGGCCTGCTGCCCGACATGCTCACCTTCGACCCGGCCGGGCCCGCGCAGTACCCCAACGGCCGGGTCTTCACCGACGACGTGATCGAGCACCGGCTGGCGTTCCTGTCGAAGGGCGAGATCCCGCCCGCCGGCCTCAAGCCGCA
>JBOHCO010000197.1:0-3435 GCA_050698895.1 Streptosporangiaceae bacterium | reverse complement strand
GATCTCGGCCGCGCTGGTCGGGGACCAGGTGGCGAAGAAGACGATGATCACCGGCCGGCCGGCGTAGTTGCTCAGCGAGATGTCGTGGCCGGAGTTGGCCAGCGACGGGAGCGAGAAGGCGCGCGCCTGCTCGCCGGTCGCCACCGCCTTGGGGCCCTCGCACGCCGAGGCCAGGAACCCCGCCGCGCACAGCACGACCAAGAGCGCCGCGCGCCCGCCCATCCCCCCGATCCGGGCCCGCCGCGTGCGGGCATGGCTGTCAGTATTCATTTTCGGTAGCAGTCCCCCCGATACCGCTCACCAGCTCCGGGTAATGTCCCGGCCCCCAGCCGATTATCCTCAGCCGATCATAGAGATCGGCGCGGCGCGCTTACCGCCGATCGGCCCACTGATACCGGCGTGATTCCCGGTGCAGCAGCTTATCTACTGCCGAGCCGACGCTGCCATCCTCGGCGATCAGCCTGCGGACCACGGTAATCATCAGCGGTACAGCCCAGAAATCCCCGCATATCCACAGAATGCCCGCGCCGATCTGCTGATCGGGGAATGGCGGCAGGGTCACGCCGGGAATGTGGTTATAAACCGGGTACCACGAGTGCGCCGAGAATATCCCCAGGGCCATGGCCAGCACCCACATGACGATGTTGGTCAGCAGCAGCGCCTCGATCTGCGCCACGGGCGACATCTTGATCCGCAGCGGCGGCGACTTGAGGAACTGGGCGAAGAAGGCCACGCCGGTCACGAAGAAGCTGCCGTGCATCAGCCAGATGTGCACCGCCTCGTTCCGCTCGGCCAGGTCGAACAGCACCGGCAGGTGCCAGGCGATCATCGCCAGGTTGAAGGCGGCGATGGCGACCCAGGGACTGGCCAGCCAGCCCCCGGCGGTGCGCAGCGGGCGCGACCAGCCGCCCGCCAGGACCTCCCGGGTGGCGCTGCGCCCCAGGTGGCCGGGCAGCCCGGCCAGCAGCGGCGGCCACGGCGCGCCCGCGACGACCAGGCTGGGCGCGGCGAACATGAGCAGCAGGTGCTGGATCATGTGGACGAAGAAATAGTCGTCGGCCCAGTAGTCAATGGGCGAGCAGACGGTGAGCAGCAGCACGGCCAGGCCGGCGTAGAACAGCCAGGAGCGCTGCCGGCGCTGCGCGGTCCGCTCGGGGCGGGACCGCCGGGCCAGCCGGGCCAGCCCGATCTCGTGCCAGATGACCAGGAACGCGACCACGGCCAGGAATGGATCGGCTGACCAGTGGTCTAGCAGGTAACTCAATGGCCCTCCCGCGCCTGTCCGGTCCGGCGGCATCCGCTGACCGCATCATCCTGCCGCATCATCCTGCCGCATCATCCTGGCAGTGCCGGCCCCTTCGCGCCGGGCGTCAGCGCGCTGATCGCGGGCCGCAGCATCCGGCTCACCGCCGCGCGCTGCTGGTCCAGCTGCTGCAGCGCCTGGTGCAGGCTGGCCACGGCGGCGGCTTCCTTCGCCGTCCCGCGGTCGGCCAGCACCTGGCCCGCGTCGGTCGCGGCCTGCTCGGCGTCCGGGGCCGCCCAGTCGATGAGCCCGCTCACCGCGTTCTGCAGGTGGTAGCTGGCCAGCGACTCCGGGACCTCGTAGTTCTCCAGGTCGTCGATCAGCTCGTTGTTGGCCGGCGAGCACTGGGCCGCGCCGTTGTTGGCGATGCTGACCGCGGTCTTGATGTCGTGGCTGGCGCCGGACTGGACCTGCTGGAGCGCGCTGAGCGAGTCGTGCACCGGGCCCGCGCAGGAGTCGATGTCGTAGGTGACCGCGTACAGGAAGCCGTGCATGTCGGTGGCCCGCTGCTGCGGGCTGGGCCGGTGCGCGATCCCGACCGCCACCGCGATCCCGATCAGCACCACCACGGCCGGGAGGGTCCAGCGCGGCGTGCGGTGCACCGGCCAGCCGTTGGCGCGGCCCGGCCGCCGGATGGCCGGGCCGCTGAACCCGGCCGACGGCTTCCGGCCTGGATCGGACATCGGCTAGCTCCTGTCCTGGCTGAGCTGGCTGCCCCAGGCGCTGAGCTCGCTGGCCGTCACGTCGCCGAAGATGTGCCGCACGATCCGGTGCCGGGCGTTGAGGAAGAAAGTCTGCGGGAGGCCGAGCACGCCGTAGGACACCGCCGTCCGGGCCGGGAACGGGTCCGTGGCGACCGGGTAGGTCACGCCCTCCCTGGCCACGAACTTCAGCGCGTTCGATGTCTGGTCGTTGCTGTCGATCCCGATGACGTCGATGCGGCCGTGATGCTGGGCGTAGAACCGGGCCAGCAACGGAGTCTCCTTCTGGCACGGCCCGCACCAGGATGCGAAGAAGTTCACGATGACCGGCTGCCCGGCGTAGGCGGCCAGCGAGACGTGCCGGCCGGCGTGGCCCAGCTGGCCGAGCATGAACGCCTTGGCCAGCGGCTCCGGCCGGCGGCCGGGCGAGCCCGAGGCCGCGACGGTGACCCCGAGTACGGCCAGCACCACCAGGCACGCCGCCCCGGCCATCACGATGGCCGAGCGCGGCCGGCGCAGCAACTCCCTCATCGGACGCCTTCCCCGCTGTACTCGGTCACCGACCGGTCAGCCCCGGCGGCCTCGGCCATCAGCACCGGGAGCAGGACCTCGAACCGGCTGCCGGCACCCAGCTCGCTGGTGACCCGGACCTCGCCGCCATGGCCGCAGGCGATGGCCTGAGCCAGGGCCAGGCCCAGGCCGGTGCCGCGGCGGGCCAGGCCGCGCTCGGCGGCACCGGGCACACGCGCGGCCCGGCCGCTGCTGAACCGGTCGAAAATGTGCGCGAGCTCGGCCTCCGGGACGCCCGCGCCACTGTCCTCTATGACCACGGAGGCGAATGTAGCGCGTTCGCCGCCGACCACGTGCTCCCCGGTCACCACCGAGACCCGGATGAGGTCGTGCTCGACGGTGTGCTGCACCGCGTTCTCCAGCAGCGCGTCGATGGCCAGGGCCAGCCGGTCGCCGTCGGCGGCCACGACCGCGTGGTCGAGCTGGCCGACCAGCCAGCGCCGGGTGGCCGCCGGCCGCCACCGGCGCAGTTGCTCCACGGCGAACAGCGGCAGGGCGAGCGGCTCGGGCCGCAGGAAGTCCTGGTTCTCCGAGGCCGCGATGAGCAGCAGCCGCTCGCTCAGGCTCTTGAGCCGGTTCAGCTCGCCGACCACCACGTGGATGTCGCGCTGGCCGTCCTGGCCGGCCAGTTCCCTGGCCAGCAGCTCGGCGTGCCCGAGCGCGATGGTGATCGGGGTCTTGAGCTGATGCGAGGCGTCCATGAGGAACCGGCGCTGCGCCGTGAGCAGCCGCACGTTCTCCGCGCTGACCGCCGAGCGCGCCGCGTCGGCGGCGATGGTGCGGTGCGCGTGCCACGCGCGCAGGCCGTACAGCAGCGCGAAGCTGACCCAGATCAGGTAGAAGCTGAGCTGCCCCCAGCGC
>JBOHCO010000196.1:0-1694 GCA_050698895.1 Streptosporangiaceae bacterium | reverse complement strand
CCGTCGTCGCCGACGCTCTCGGCTATCACCAAGTCACCACCGCCAAGCTGGCCGCCCAGGCCGGAGGCACCTGGAGCCGGTACGCCCCCGGAG
This sequence comes from Streptosporangiaceae bacterium, assembly GCA_050698895.1. GTDB lineage: Bacteria > Actinomycetota > Actinomycetes > Streptosporangiales > Streptosporangiaceae > DASUBV01. The sequence continues at coordinate 1,601 of JBOHCO010000196.1, read as the reverse complement.
ACGATCACCTACGGTCACCATCCGGCTGGACTCCGCAGGGAACTGGCGACAGTTAAATAAGCGATCTCACCAGTATCAACCCCGGCCTCGCGCTGGGCAGCGTGCGCATCGGTCAAATCGCTGAGAGCGCGCCAGGCCCGCGTCACGGCGCTGCTCGCATCAAGGGTGAGCATCTCCAGCTCGTCGATGTCCTCCTCGTCCCAGTATTCACGGACGTGACCGTATTCCAGGGCCTTCTCAGTCCAGATCCCCCGGAAGGCCTGGTTCAGCGCGACGTAGGCGGCTTCCAGGTTCTCGCTGATCGCGGCCCGCTCGCCATAGTCCACGAAGACCTTGCCCGCGCGCAGCGGCGGGCGCTCCTCAATGATCGTCACCGCCGGCCCGCCGCCGTCATCCTCGTCGTCGCAGTCCTCATCAAACAGCAGCTCATCAGGCACGAGGCGAACGGTACCCCAGACGCCCCGCGAAAGGGACCGAGAACCGCGCGCCCAGCCGGCCGGCTCTCCGGTGACCCGGTCGATCTCGAGGGTGCCGAACGGGACCTCGGGGCGGGCCGCGGACGCGCCCCAGCGCCGCAGCGCCTCGGTGTTGAGCCACACCGTGTGCACGTCGTAGGAGAACAGCCAGGCCGGCCGGCCGGCGCACACCTCGTCGATCATCGCCGCCGTCGGCTCCCCGCCGGGCACCGCGTCGTAATTCCCTGCCAGACGATGGTCAACTACTGGCCTGCGGTACGGTAACCGTCCGTCGACGGGCCGGGCCCGACGGTGATTCGTCCGCCAGGCAGGCCGGATCGACTCCCAGTTCGTGCGCGATGAGCTGGCGGACCCAGGCGGCGCTCTGGCCCTCGTTCTGAATGCCGCGGTGGACGATGGTCTGCACGGCGAGCCCGTCCATCACGGCGGTGATCCGCCACGCCGCGCCGCGGGGGTCGGCGGTGGCGAACTCGCCGCTGTGCACACCGTCCTGGATGATCGCGATCAGCGATTCCTTCCAGCGCAGGTCGACCTCGCGCCCCACCTGCCGTAGCTCCGGCTCTCGCAGCGCCGCCGCCCACCCCTCGATCCACAGCCGCCACCCCTTGGCCCGCCCGGTCGGCGCGTACCAGTCGAGGGCGGTGCTGAGCCTCTGCCGCGCGGTGGGCAGGCCCGCGGTGAGCTTCTCCAGATGGTCGAGGTCTTGCTGGGCGGCCAAGGTGAACGCCTCGGCGATCAGGGCTTCCTTCGTCTGAAAGTGGTAGACGATGAGCGCCGGGCTTACCGACAGGGCGCGAGCCACGTCCGACATCCGCAGGCCATGAATCCCGTGCGACTTGATCTGCGCCACGGTGGCGCGCAGGATCTCCTCGCGGCGCAGATCGGCATGCTTACGGCGGGCCCGCACCGGTCGCCAGCTCAGGGCAGGTGCCGCGAGATGACCATGCGCATGATGTCAGAGGTGCCTTCCTCGATCTCCTCCAGCTTGGCGTCGCGCATCCACTGCTCGACAGGGTATTCACGGGAATAGCCCCAGCCGCCAAGGGTCTGCACCGCCGCCCAGGTACAGAACATCGCCGTCTCCGACGCGGCCAGCTTGGCGATCGCGGCCAGGCCGGCGGCGCC
>JBOHCO010000195.1:0-1540 GCA_050698895.1 Streptosporangiaceae bacterium | reverse complement strand
CAGCCGCTTCTTGGCCAGGTCCAGGTCGCTGACGCCGAACTGCCAGGTCAGGACCTGATCCGGCCGCGATGGCGAGAAGCCCTCCCGCCATTCGATGCCGAATTCGAGCTGGCCGTGCCCGAGGGCCAGGAAGTACGGATACTCCGGACCCTCGTAGGTGACGTGGAAGCCCAGGCGGACGTAGAAGTCCCGTTCAGCCTGAAGGTCGCTGACGAAGAGAATCGGAATGATCCGGCTGAACAATGCCGCCATAGCGCGACATCGTAGCGACCCGGCGCGACTAGGGTGGCAGTGTGCCCGCAGCAGCAGATAAACATCTGGTAGAGGTCGCCGCATGCCAGCTCAGCCTGCGTCTCGGCGAGGTCGGCCCGAACCGCGCCGCGGCCCTGGCCGCGGTCCGCGCCGCGGCCGCCGCGGGGGCCAGGATCATCGTGCTGCCGGAGCTCACGCCGTCCGGATACGTGTTCGAGAGCCCGGACGAGGCCAGGTCGCTGGCCGAGCCCGCCGACGGCCCCACGGTGACCGAGTGGGCGGCCGAGGCGGCCCGGCTCGGGGTGATCATCGTCGGCGGCTTCTGCGAGCTGGGCGACGACGGCCTCCTCTACAACAGCGCGGTGCTCACCGACCCCGGCGGGGTCCGGTCGGTCTACCGCAAGGTGCACCTCTGGGACGCCGAGAGTGACTTCTTCGTGACCGGCAGCGCGCCGCCGCCGGTGGTGGACACCCAGTACGGCCGGATCGCCACGATGATCTGCTACGACGTCGAGTTCCCCGAGTGGGTCAGGCAGCCCGCGCTGGCCGGGGCCGACCTGCTCGCCGTGCCGACCAACTGGCCCGCCGAGCCGGTGCCGCCGGAGGAGCGGCCCATGGTCGTGGCCAACGTGCAGACGGCGGCGTTCGCCAACCACATGTTCATCGCGGCGGCCTGCCGGGTCGGCGCCGAGCGCGGCGTGAGCTGGGTCGGCGGCAGCCTCATCGCGGGACCGCGCGGCTACCCGCTGGCCGGGCCGGCCGGGGCGGACGATGCCGAGATCGTGATGGCCGGCTGCGACCTGCGAGCGGCGCGGTCCAAGGCGACCAGCGCCCGCAACGACCCGCACCGGGACCGGCGGCCCGCGCTGTACGCCTGAGCGGTACCTCTGAGCGGCACGCCTGAGCGGTGCCGCACGTCGTCCCCGCGGGGCGCGGGCTAGCGCCGGCGGGCCAGGGTCAGGCCGTCGCCGACCGGCAGCAGCACCAGGTCCACCCGCGGGTCGGCGACGGCGTGGTCGTTGAAGGCCCGCATGCCGGTGACCTGGGCGTCGGTGACCGCCGGGTCGGCCACCTCGCCGCCTTGCAGGGTGTTGTCGACCAGGATGATCCCGCCCGGCCGGATCCGGGGCACAATCTCGTCCCAGTAGCCGACGTAGCCGCTCTTGTCAGCGTCGATGAACGCCAGGTCCAGGTGCGGTCCGGCGGGCAGCGCGCGCAGCGTGTCCAGGGCCGGGCCCAGCCGCAGCTCGATCCGGTCGGCCAGCCCGGCCCGCTGCCAGTACTCCCG
>JBOHCO010000194.1:0-11453 GCA_050698895.1 Streptosporangiaceae bacterium | reverse complement strand
GCGCTGAGCCGCCCGGCCGTCCTGGCCGCCGCGCTGGCCGTGGCGGACGCCGAGGGAGCGCGGGCGCTCACCATGCGGCGGGTGGCCGCCGAGCTGGGCTCGTCCGCCCCCATGTCGCTGTACCGGTACGTGGGCAGCAAGGACGGGCTGGTGGACCTGATGATCGATGTCGTCTACGGCGAGGTCGGCCTGCCCGAGCGGCCCAGCGGCGACTGGCGGGCCGACCTGGAGCCGCTCACCCGGCAGACGTGGGCGGTCATCCAGCGCCACCTGTGGTTCGGCGAGCTGGTGCACACCCGGCCGCCGCTCGGCCCGAACGCCCTGCGCTACTTCGACTTCCGGTTCGCCGCGCTGGAGTCCGAGGGGCTCGACGCGGACGCCATGACCCGGATCACCGGGGCCATCGACAGCCACCTGATCGGCTCGGCCCTTCAGCTCGCTGAGGAGAGCCGGATGCGCCAGCGCACCGGGCTGGCCACCGACGAGCAGCTGCAGGCGGCCGCCGAGCCGTTCCTGGCCCCGATCCTCGACTCGGGGCGCCACCCGGCCTTCGCCCGGTGGCTCCGCGGCCGGACCCCGGCCGGGGCGGCCGGCCAGTTCGACTACACGCTCGGCTGGCTGCTGGACGGGATCGCCGCGCACCTGGCCTGAGCCGGCGGATCCTCGGGCCCGGCCAGCCGGTCGCGCAGCCCGGCCGCCCGCGGGTCGCTGTACCGGTCGAAGATCCGCACCGCGGTCAGCCAGGCCTCGCGCGCCTCGGCCGCGCGACCGAGCGCGTCCAGCGCGATGCCCAGGCCGTACAGGACATCGGCCTGGTCGGCGTGGTCCCGAGCGGTCTCCTCAAGGGCCGCCCTGGCCTGCTCATAGTGAGCCACGGCGTCGTCGAACCGGCCGAGCTCACGGCAGGCGTCGCCGAGCGTGCTCTCGGTGATGCCCTGGCCGTACCGGTTGCCCGTGGCCTGCCGGATCTCCAGCGCCCGGCCCAGGTAGCCCAGGGCCTCACCCGGTCGCCGCAACCCGAGCAGGGCGTGCCCGATGTTGTTCAGCACGATGCCGACCTGGGGCTGCTCGCCCAGCGAGGTGTGAATGGCCAGCGCCGGCCACAGGTACTCGAGCGCTTCCCCGAACCGCTCCTGGTAGAACAGGTCGCAGGCCAGCGAGTTCAGGATCGCGGCCTCGCCGCCGCGGTCCCCGGTCCGGCGCCTGATCTCCAGGGCCTCGGTCAGGGCCCGGTATGACTCCGCGAACCGCCCCTGCCGGCCGTAGGCCTGGCCCAGGCCGTTGAGCATCCAGACCAGCGCGTAGTCGTGGCCGATCTGCCGGGCGCTGTCCACGCCGATCTGGCTGATGGCTACCCAGTCCTCCAGGTACGGCGTGCGGCGGAAGAAGCCCCACATCGCCGAGGCGATCTGCGCCGCCACGTCGTGCAGCCCCCGGCCCGCCGCCTGCCGGGCGGCCGTGACCAGGTTGGCCAGCTCGCTCTCGTACCAGTCCAGCGCCTGCTCCGGGTCGGTGATGGCGGCCGGGCGGTCGGCCTGGAATCCGGCCGTTATGGGCAGCTTGCTGACCGGGGTGAGCACCTGGGCGGCGGTGACGGCCTGCTCGCTGAACCAGCGCAGCACCCGGCCGATGGCCGCGCTCTGCTCGGCCGCCGTCTCGGTTTCCTGGGTCAGCTCGGCGGCGTAGCTGCGCAGCAGGTCGTGCAGCCGGTACCGGTCCGGCGCGGGCGACTGGATCAGGTGCGCGTCGGTGAGGATGTCCAGCGCCATCGCAACGGCGGGAGCCGGCCCTCCGGCCAGCGCGGCGATGGCCGGCAGGCTGAGCACCCGCCCCGTGGACAGCCCGAGCAGCCGGAACACCCGGGCCGGGTCCGGATCACCGGGCCCGGTCGGCGCGGGCAGGGTGTCGTAGCTGACCGCGAAGCTGGCCCGGACGGCCAGGTCGCCCGCGGTCAGCTCGGCCAGCCGGGCGTTCTCGTCGGCCAGCCGGCCGGCCAGGTGCGCGATGGTCCAGCCCGGCCGGGAGGCCAGCCGGCTGGCCGCGATCCGGATGGCCAGCGGAAGGCCACCACAGCTGGCCAGCACGCTCGCCGTAGCCTCCGGCTCGGCGGCCGCGCGCTCCGGCCCGACGATGACCCGGAACAGTTCCCTGGCCTCGGCCTGGTCGAGCACCTCCAGGTCGAGCAGCGCGCTGCCCGGCAGCCCCGGCAGCGTATTGCGGCTGGTGACGATCACCCCGCAGCCCGCGATGCCGGGCAGCAGCGGCCGCACCTGGCCCGCGTCCCTGGCGTCGTCCAGTGCGACCAGGACCCGGCGGCCGGCCAGCAGGGTCCGGAACCGGGCCGCTCGCTCCGCCTCGCCGGCCGGGATCGCCACATCCGGCACGCCCAGGTCGCGCAGGAACCTGGCCAGCACCTCGGAAGACCGCAGCGGGCTGGTCGCACCCTGGAGGTTGGCGAACAGCTGCCCGTCGGGGAACCGGTCTCGCAGCCGGTGGGCGACGTGCACCGCGAGCGCGGTCTTGCCAATGCCGCCCATGCCCGCCACGGCCGAGATGACCACCGCGCCCGGCCGGTCTCCCGGCGGCTCGGCATGCAGCAGGCCGCACAACAACCTGACCTGCTCATCCCGCCCGGTGAAGTCGCCGGTGTCGGGAGGGAGCTGGGCGGGCACGCCGACCGCCACGGCGACGGGCGAGATCGCCGCCGGGGCGCCGGGTGCCGGACCCGTTTCGCGCGTCCCGGCGGCGCCCTGGCCGTCGGGCTGACCGGCTGGCTGGCTGGAACGGACAGGGTGGGCGTGGCCCGCCGGGTGACCGCCGGGCTGGCCGTAGCCGCCGGGCTGGCCGTAGCCATTGGCCAGGCCGGCCTGCGCCTTGAGCCAGGCCGATGCCTCGGCCCAGGCGTCCCGCCATCCGGCGGGATCGGCCCCGCACCCGGCCACGTAGGCCAGCGTGACCTCCAGCGACGGCAGGACCTGCCCGGCCGCCGCCCGGGCCAGCGTGGCGGCCGAGTAGTGGGTGGCCGCCGCCAGCCGACGGTAAGAAGGCTGCCCGGCCGCCGCCCGTACCGCGCGCAGCCGCCGCGCGAACTCCGTCAGCGGGGTGCCTTCACCTGGAAGGTCCCGCTCTGGCCGGCCCACCGCTCCCCGTGTCGTGGTCAGCACTGCCGTGGTCAACACTGCGTTCTCGTCAACGCTGCGTTCTCGTCAACGCTGTGTCGTCGTCAACGCTGTGTCGTGCTCAGCTCTGCGTCATCAGCAGCGGCAAGTTGTCTCACCGTTGTCTCAGCAGTCTAGGAGGCAGGACCGACAATCTGACATGAGACCTACCAAACATCTCCAACCGCACACGGTGGGTCACGGGCGGTCCCCGGATGGCGCCGGCTGGCCGGGTTAGCCTTCGGACCATGGACTTCAGCCCGGAACTGCGCGAGGACGTGCTGACCGGCGAGATCACCGTCTCCTACCGGCTCTGGAGCCGGCCGAGGGTGAAGACCGGCGGCCGGTACGCGGTCGGTCCCGGGCAGATCGAGGTTGACTCGGTGGAACTGGTGCCGTTCACCGCCGTCACCGCGGCCGACGTGCGCCGTTCCGGCGAGCGCGACCGGGAAGCGCTGCGGCGGCGGGCCGCCCACGCCGGGCCGATCGAGGACGACACCCTCCTGTACCGGGTGGAATTCCACCTCGTCGACCCGGCCGGGTAAATAGAGTTCGCCCGCTGCCCGCCGCCGGGTACGGTACTGCGCCCGAGGGCGATGGAGGCTGAGGCACGATGACGAGCGAGCCAGCGGGCGCGCACACCGCGATCATCACCGGCGCCAATCACGGCATCGGAGCGGCCACGGCCATCGCGCTGGCCCAGCAGGGCTGCGCCGTGCTGTGCACCTACCTGCGGCTCCAGGACGCGGAGGACGACGGCACCCCGGCCGCCTACCGCGATCACCGGTCCAGGGACGGCGACGCCGTGGTAGCCCAGATCCGCGCCGCCGGCGGCCAGGCGCTCGCCGTCGAGGCCAACCTGTCGGACCCGGCCACCCCGGCCATGCTGTTCGACACCGCCGAGGAGCGGCTCGGTCCAGTCGACATCCTGATCAACAACGCCACCGGCTGGCTGGCCGACACCTTCGCGCCGACCAGCATCGACCGCCACGGCCGCTCACTCCAGCCCGTAACCGCGGCCAGCTGGACCCAGCAGTTCACCGTCGACGCCATGGCCGCCGCCCTGCTGATCAGCGAGTTCGCGCGACGGCACATCGCCCGCGGCGGGACCTGGGGCCGCATCATCGGCCTCACCTCCGGTGGCGACCTCGGCTTCCCCGAGGAGGTCTCTTACGGCGCGGCCAAGGCCGCCCAGGCGAACTACACCATGTCGGCAGCGCTCGAGCTGGCCCCGTTCGGCGTCACCGCGAACGTGGTCTACCCGCCGGTCACCGACACCGGCTGGGTCACCGACGCGGTCCGCGACGCCGTGGCCAGCTCCTCGACGCTCATCCACGTGGCCGCCCCGGCCCAGGTCGCCGAGGTCATCGCCTACCTGGCCTCCGACGCCGCCGGGCTGATCACCGCCAACGTGATCACCCTCCGCTGATCATCCGGCCTGATCACCCGGCCCGATCACCCTGGGCTGACCCGGCCCCGCCTTCCGGGTCCAGCCCCGCCTGGTGCGGGTCAGCTCCCGGAAGCCGCAGGCCGCGAGCAGCGCCCGGTAGCCGTCATAACGCTGGCCCGTGTCGTCCGTGTCCTCCAGGCCGGCGTAGTCCAGCAGCCGGTCCACGTGGGCCAGCTCGAGCCACTCGGCCGCCTGGCCGAACAGCCAGGTATCGACACCGCGGCGCTGGTATCGCTCGATTATGTGCAGGTTGCCCACGTCGGCCCAGCCGCCGTGCCGGGCCAGCCGCTCGCCCTCCTCGAGGATCTCCACCTCGATGTAGCCGATCGCCTCCTCGCCGAGCATGGCCGACAGCCGGGTGCCGTTGATGCCGACCGACCGGCTTACTGACAGCCCCTCGACCGGCGGCCGGGCCGGCCGCGGCAGGTCCGCCACCCGGATCAGGTAGACGATCTCGGTGTGCCCGTCGTGCGCGAACCCGGCCCGCTCGTAGAGGTTCCGCACGTGCGGCCACTGGTCCGGCACTCCGTAGACTCCGCGCACCGGCAGCTCGCCCTCCGCCGACTGGCTGGTGACCCCCCAGTCGTCCAGCTGCCGCAGGCAGGCCGCGATCAGCTTCTCCGCGGCCTCGGTCGCGTCCGACCAGCACGGGTTACCGCTCGGTGCCTCCGGCCAGAAAAGCAGCCAGCGGATGACGCCGCTGTTGGCGTAGGCCGGACTTACCCGCTCGTCGGCGGCGTAGCGGAGCAGGTGCGCCGCTGCGCCAATGCGATCGCGCTGCTCGGCGACCAGGGTCAGCCGCTCGCTGACCCAGGGATCGGTGAGGAACTCGCCCGGCTGGCGCTCCAGCTCGCTGAGCATCGAGCTCACCGAGATGCCCAGGCCGGGGACCACGGCCGCGGCGTGCGTGTTGACCAGAGCGGTGAGCTGGTCTCGGTCCCCGCGGCGGAACGGACGCACCTCGATAGACGACATGAGCAGGCCTCCTCGACACAGCAAAAGAACTCGCGACGATAAGGCCCGCTACCGGTGCGGTACGCCAGCACGATAACACCCCAGTGTCCGGTCGGCGAGATACCTTGGCCCGGCGCCGACAGCGCCGTTCTCCGTGGGAATCGTCCGGGGATCGTGCCTAAAGCACCTACTTTCTACGGTCAGGCGGTAGGCACGTGGCCCTTAAGCATCGGAAAAGAGCCCTCCACTCGTCATCTCCCGTTGCCATAACCGGGATCTTCCTGAAAGACTGTCACTCTCTTGCGCTGCTCCAGACCCCGGCAGTGATGCTTAGGCATTGGCCAGGGCGGAGCATGTCCGCAGCCACCCGAACATCCCGGCCCTTACTCGGCTGTGCTGATGTCCCGGATGCGCTGTCCCGGCACCCTGCCTACGGGCCATCTTGACGGCACGGGCCGTGCGTCCCCGGAAGGGGGGCCAGTCCGGTCCTGGGCTGGACGAGGACCGGACTGGAGGGCCGCATGGCCCGTGCCTGCGGTTCGCCGATTCAGCGAGACCGCCGGTTCGCGGCCTTCTCTTTATGGTGTCTGCTGGCCGGCCCGGTGCCATGCGGGTGACCAGCAGGCGGCAATGTGGGCCGCGCCCGAGTGGCGTAGCGTGGAGCTCAAGAGGCCCGGGATACCCGGGCCGGAACGGCGTCGAGTCCGGTCCCTGCCGGCGCTTTCCTATCTCTGGTGTAGGAGGCGGCAGGTCATCGACAACTGCCATGCTGCGGGCGCTGTCCCGCGGCGCTATCCGGGAGCCTGGGGCTGAATGGCCGGCGATCGACTGCACCGGGTCCTGGCCGCGCTGGGCGACTGGGGAGACGACTGGTCCTCGTCCGGAGTATGCCAGGCATGCGCGCCGATCGTGGGAGTCAGCGGTGCGGGCGTGATGCTCATGTCAGGTGACATTCCGCGGGGCTCGCTTGGCGCCAGCGATCAGGTCAGCCACCTGATCGAGGAGCTCCAGTACACCCTGGGCGAGGGCCCGTGCGTGGATACCTACCGCCAGGACATGGTGGTGGCCGAGCCTGATCTGGCTGATCCGGTGGAACGCCGCTGGCCGGCCTTTACCCCGTCGGCGCTGGAAGCCGGAGTACGGGCGATATTCGGGTTCCCGCTGCGGGTCGGAACGGTCCGCCTCGGAGCGCTCAACTTGTACCGGGACCTGCCCGGCCCGCTGACCGGCGAGCAGCATGCCGACGCGCTGGTGGTGGCGGAAGTGACCGCGCGCTGGGTACTGGAGGCCCAGGCGGGCGCACTCCCGGGCACGCTGGCTGAGGAGCTGGAGCTCGGCGCCGACTTCCACTTCGCGGTCCACAACGCCGCTGGCATCGTCTCGGTGCAGGAGGGCATCAGCGTGACCGAGGCCCTCATCCGGCTGCGCGCCCACGCCTTCCGCTCCGACCGCCTGCTCGCCGACGTGGCCAGGGACGTCATCGCCCGCAGGCTGAGGCTGGGATAGCCGGGATAACTGTCGCCGGCCGGACGCCCGGCGAGCAGGCCGAGCGGGATTAGGCTGGTGTGGTGCGGGGCCAGGTCGGCCTGCCCGGGGCCGCCGTCGGCTAGCGTGGAAGGACGAACGTAGATGACCAGGGAAGCTGACGTCGTCACGTCACTGGTCGAGATCGCGGACAGGCTGGTCGATGACTACGACGTCATTGACATGCTGACCGGGGTGGCGGCCCGGTGCGTCAGTCTGCTCGGCGTTTCGGCCGCCGGAGTGATGCTGGCGTCGCCCTCCGGCAGCCTGGGCCTGGTGGCCTCCTCCAGCGAGGCGATGCGGCTGCTGGAGCTATTCGAGTTGCAAGCCCAGGAAGGCCCGTGCCTGGATGCCTTCCGCACCGGCGAGCCGGTCGAGCAGGAGAACTTGCAGGCCGGTACCGGCCGGTGGCCGCGGTTCGCCACCGCGGCCCAGGAGGCCGGCTTCGCCTCGGCGCTGGCCCTGCCGCTGCGGTTGCGGGAGCTGACCCTCGGCGCCCTGAACCTGCTGCGCGCCACCCGAGAACCGATGGCCCCGGCTGACGTCATCGTCGCCCGGGGGTTCGCCGACCTCGCTGCCCTGAGCATCACCCAGCACCGGAGCAGCGCCGAGGCCCTGCGCCTTAACGAGCAGTTGTCCGCCGCGCTCACCAGCCGCGTGGTGATCGAGCAGGCCAAGGGCGTGATCTCCGAGCGCGCCGGCGTCGACCTGGCCGAGGCCTTCTCCCGGCTGCGGGGCTATGCGCGCAACGGCAACCGCCGCCTCACCGACGTCGCTCAGGCGACCATCGACGGCACCCTCGATCCGCACGCCTGGGCTGCGCTGCCCCGCCGCCCGTAACCGGACTGTCGGGGGCAGCTGATAGGCAAGCTTGCATGAAGGTTGTCGTCACCACGCCCGGCGGTCATGTCGGATCCCGCGTCGTGCAGCTGCTCATCCAGGCCGGCGTGCGCCCCACGCTGCTGACTCGCCACCCCGACCGGCTCGGCCGGGCCACGATCGCTCGCGCCGATGTAGTCCAGGCCGACCTGGCTGACGCAGCGAACGTGGTGCGCGTGACCCAGGATGCCGACGCCCTGTTCTGGGTCAGTCCATCCACCGAGGACCCGGACGCCGATCCGGTCGCCTGGTATGCCCGGCTGGGCGCGAACGCGGCCCGCGCGGTGACCGAGAACCAGATCGCCCGCACAGTGTTCCTCAGCAGCGTCGGCGCCGAGATGCGCTCCGGAGCGGGCGAGATCGACGGCCTGGCCCTGGCCGAGGAGCAGTTCGACGCAACCGGCGCGTCGGTGCTGCACCTGCGCTGCGGCTACTTCTTCACCAACCTGGACCTCGAGTCCATACGTGCGGGCGTGCTGCGAGCGCCGATGGCCGTCGACTACGCCCTGCCCTGGGTCGATCCCCGCGATATCGGGGAGGTGGCCGCCGTGCGGCTGCTGTCCACCGGCTGGTCCGGCCGCCAGGTCCAGGCCGTCCACGGGCCCGAGGACCTCACGCTGACCCAGGCCGCTCAGATCATCAGCGACGCGACCGGGTACCAGGTCCGCGCCGAGACGATCTCCCAGGAGGCCCTGCGCGAGTTGCTGCGCGCGGAGGGACTTGGCGACCGGCAGGTCGAGGGCATGGCTGGAATGTCAGCGGTGCTCCGCGACGACTTCATCGCCGAGGACGAGCGCAGCATCCTCACGACGACTCCGACCACCCTGGCCGCCTGGGCCCATGCTCACCTGCTGCCCGCGCTGGCCATGACCAGGCACGACCCCTGATCTAGCGCGCATCCTTGATGAGGTGCCTGAGGTCCTGACCGGATGCGGCGCCGATCACCCGCCCGGCGATTCTGGCGTCCGGGGAGATCACGAGCGTGCTGGGGAAAGCAGCGATGGGAATGATCCGATTGAACTCGGCGGCGATCACATCCCCCTGGTCGTTCAGGCTCGGATAGCCGATCCCGTAGCGCTGCATGAAAGCCCTGGCGCTGGCCGAGTTGTCCGCGACATCGACACCCACGAACCGGACCCCGGACGGCTGGAACTCGCGCGCCGCGACCGACAGTGCGTGCGCCTCCTGATGGCAAACCGAGCACCATGATGCCCAGAAGTTCAGCACCACCACGTGCCCGCGATCCGCAGCCAGGCTGAGCTTCCCGCCGGTCACCGTCCGGCCGGACACCGCAGGAAGCGCTGGCCGCTGACCGGCCCTGAACATCGTCATACCCAGCAGGTCTGGGCCGGCTGACCCAGGGTGAGGCGTCGAGCAGCCCGCTACCAGCAGGCCCGTTATCGCGCTCGCGGTGAGCAGCCTCAGGCGCACTGAACGCGGCATAAGTTAACACTACAACGTGTAGTAGTCGGTTGGCAGCGAGACCGCATCGGTCCCGTCGGCCAAGACAGCTCAAGGACTGCCTCTGGGCCGACCCGGCTGGTCCCGGTACGCTCGTTGATCATGAGCACCTGAGCCAGGCGCGAGGAGAGGCAAAGGCATGGAGTACCAGGTTGTGAACCCGTCCACCGGCCAGGTGGAGCAGGAGTACCCGACGGCTACCGACGCGGAGATCAGCGAGATCCTGGACCGGGCCGGACGCGGCTATCCGGCGTGGCGGCGGACCGCCATCACCGAGCGCGCGGACATCCTGCGCCGGGTGGCCCAGCTCTACCAGGACCGGTCGGCTGAGCTGGCCGCGATCATCACCAGGGAGATGGGCAAGACCACGGCCGAGGCCCTGGGCGAGCTGGAGTTCACCGTCGGCATCTACCGCTACTACGCCGACCACGGGCCCGACCTGCTCAAGGACGCCCCGCTGCAGTCCAACACACCGGGCACGGCCTGGGTCCGCAAGTCGCCGATCGGGGCCCTGCTGGGCATCATGCCCTGGAACTACCCCTACTACCAGGTCGCCCGGTTCGCCGCCCCCAACCTGATGATCGGCAACACCATCGTGCTCAAGCACGCGCCGCAGTGCCCCGAGTCGGCCCTGGCCATGGAGCAGATCTTCCACGAGGCCGGGCTGCCCGCCGACGCGTACATCAACGTGTTCGCCAGCAACGAGCAGGTCGCCGAGATGATCGCCGACCCGCGGATCGCCGGGGTGTCGGTGACCGGCAGCGAGCGGGCCGGCTCGGCCGTGGCCGCGACGGCCGGCCAGAACCTGAAGAAGGTCGTGTTGGAACTGGGCGGCTCCGACCCCTTCATCGTGCTGGACGGCGCCGACCTGCCCAGCGTGGCCAAGGCGGCGGCCGCCGCCCGGATGGAGAACGGCGGCCAGGCGTGCAACGCCTCCAAGCGGATGATCGTGGCCGACGACGTGTACGACGAGTTCATGTCCGAGTTCACCGCCGCGATGTCCGGCTATGTCACCGGTGATCCCACCGACCCGGCCACGGCCTACGGGCCGCTGTCGTCGGAGCAGGCGGCCCGCAACCTGATGGACCAGATCAACGACGCCGTCAGTAAGGGCGCGACGGTGCACCTGGGCGGGCACCGGCTGGACCGGCCCGGCGCGTTCGTCGAGGCCACCGTGCTGTCCGGCGTGACCCCCGAGATGCGGGCCTACCGCGAGGAACTGTTCGGCCCGGCCGCCGTGGTCTACAAGGTGTCCAGCGCCGATGAGGCCGTCGAGCTGGCCAACAGCAGCTCTTACGGGCTGGGCGGCGCCGTGTTCTCCAGCGACGATGCGCTGGCCATGGACGTGGCCGACCGGCTGGACGTCGGCATGGTCTGGATCAACCAGGCCGAGGGCGGCGGCCCGGAACTGCCCTTCGGCGGAACGAAGCGCTCGGGGGTCGGCCGGGAGCTGGGGCCGCTGGGCATCGACGAGTTCGTGAACAAGAAGCTCATCCACACCACGCCCGACGGCGACTAGGCCGACCGCGCCAGGCCAGACCCGCGGCCGCCCTAGCCGTCATGAGCCCCGGCCGAATTCCAGAGGTAACCGGCCGGGGCTCATGGGTACGAATGGCTTCGGCACGCTGCGGCCCGACGGCACAGCGGATTCGGCGCCTATCCGCATAGTCCTTGCTGGAGATGTAGACACTCGCTTGTTCGTTGAGCCACCAGGCAGGCAAACCAAGCTCAGCAGCGACCCCGAGCTCCGCCGATAACGAAGACGTCGGCCACAACACCACGCCTGGCGAGGCGGTCGCCTAGCGCCGCAAAAGCGTGCTTTGTTCAGCACGCCCGAACAGAACCTCTTCTGGGCCGCTCACGCCGCCTCCAGGTCCCTTGCTGGCAGGTATACGCCGTGCTTCCTGAAAGCGGCGGGCGCCCAGACGAGCGCATCCACTCTTTGAACGCGCAGGTCGGCTGGGAACCATGGTCGGCGCAGGACCCGATCCTCGGCCCAGTCCGGCGGCGCAAGATCATAGGCCGCG
>JBOHCO010000193.1:0-3066 GCA_050698895.1 Streptosporangiaceae bacterium | reverse complement strand
GATCTGGGCCATGTTCAGCGCGCCGGTGCGCCCGTAGATCAGGGCGATGCCGGACAGCGACAGGTAGGCGCCGACGCTGTTGGTGATGGCGAAGTTCAGTGCCCCCTGAAGGGGCCCGCGCTCCTCGGGCCGGTAGGCGGTCAGGGCGTAGGCCGACACTCCCATCAGCTCGAACCAGACGAACAGGTCGAAGATGTCCCCGGTCAGGCAGAACCCGGCCATGCCGGCCAGGAACGTCAGCATGAGCGCGTGGTAGTAGGTCCCGACCCGGTCGAAGTACCGCCAGGAGAACGTCATCGCCGCGGTCACCAGCACGGCGGCCAGGCAGGCCAGGCCGGCGCTGAGCGGGCCAGCCGCGAAGTCGATGCCGATGGCCACCCCGTGCGACGGCCGGAAGCCGGCGAACCAGTAGACCACCTCGCCGCGGGCGGCCCTGGCCGTGATCACCGCCAGCAGGACCGTCACGGCCGCGCTGGTCGCGATCGCGGCCCCGTCCAGCAGGCGCCGCCGACGGCGCAGCAGCGGGCTCAGCGCGATGCTCGCCGCCGCCATCAGTAGCGGCATCACGACGGCCAGCGCGGGCAGCGGGCTCATGTCACCCCTTGAGCTGGACGAGGTCGTGCGGGTCCAGGGTGCCGAACCGCTTGTGCGCCTGGATGGCGAAGGCCAGCAGCAGCGCGGTCACCGCCGCCTCGACGACCACGTCGGTCAGGGCCAGGGCCTGGACCACCGGGTCCACCGCCGGCGTGTGTATCGGGACGTCGTAGAAGTACGGCGCGACCGCGCCGGTCTTGTAGCCCACGCCCAGCAGCAGCACGTAGGTCGAGGACTGCACGACGATCAGGCACATGATCAGGTGCATCAGGTGCCGGCTGGTCACCATGCCGTACAGCCCGACGGCCAGGATCCAGACCACCACGACGAACGGGAAGACCTGCATCAGCCGCTCCTGACCAGCAGCGTCTGGTCCAGCAGCTCGCTGATCAGCAGCACGAACGCGGCGGCCACCTCCATGCCGACGAAGAAGCTGATCAGCGCGATGGTGCCCGACGAGCTCACCGCCCCCGGCGTGCGGCCCAGGCCCAGGAAGTTGGACAGGTACGGCAGCCCCATCACCACCGCGGCCAGCCCGACGCCGGCGAAGCCGCCCGCGCCGACGGCCTCCACCGCATCGGTGACGTCGACCGGGCTGAACCGCTCGAAGGCCAGGAACTGGCCGGACAGGTAGATCAGGATGAACGCGGTGGCCAGCACCACCCCGCCCTGGAAGCCGCCCGACGGGCTGGTCTGCGCGTGCGAGGCCAGGTACCAGCCCAGCACCAGGGTCGGCCCGGCCAGGACCACCGCCACCAGCCGGATCGCGCCGCTGGTCGGCGGCGTGTCCCGGTCCGCGGCCTCGTCCCTGGCCGGCCGCTCCCGCTCGCCGCGCAGGTGGCGCAGCACCGTGGCCACCCCGGCGGCGGCGGCGAACAGGATGAACTCCTCGCCCACCGTGTCGAACCCGCGGTACTCGAAGTTCACCGCCGACACCACGCCGGTGGCCTTGGTCTGGCCCACGGCGATGCGGTTGATGATGTCGCCGTACGGACCGGGATAGCGGCCGAAGCCGGGCAGGCCGCCCAGGCCCCACAGGTAGCACGCGGCCAGCCCGGCCATCCCGGCCAGGAACAGCCAGCGGCGGACCCGCGGGCTCACTTCTCTCGTCTCCGGACCTTGGCCAGCGCGAGCAGCAGCAGGAGCGGCAGCGCCACCGCGCCCACGGTCAGCTCGGACAGCGTGACGTCGGGCGCCTGGAAGGCCAGGAACAGCAGGGCCAGCAGCAGCCCGTAGCCGCTGAGCACGATCACCTGGCGGACCGGCGCCCTGGTCAGCGCGACCGCGGTGGCCCCGGCCGCCACCAGCACCAGGAGCGTCACCTGGAGCACGTCCATCAGCGCCGGCGAGACCGTGTACGGCGTGACCACCGCGTGGGCGGCCATCATGACCCGGCCGCCGGGTCCGCGTCGCGGGACTGCCCGGGCTCGCCGCCACGTCCGGCGCCGCGGCCCGGTCCGGGGCGCCAGTCCCCCGTCTCCCTGATCCGCGCCGCGCGGATGGTGGCATGGGTCAGGAAGGGCCCGGCGATGATCATGAACAGCAGCGCCAGCCAGGTCAGCGAGGAACTCTCCGACCAGCCCGACTGGGCCAGCACCGCCAGCCCCAGCAGCACCGGCGCGATCAGGGCGACGGGCGTCACGTAATGCAGCCGCTGGTAGACATCGCGCATCACCAGCAGGCCGACGCAGGAGGCCAGGACCAGCAGCACGGCCAGGCCTAGGAAGATGTCGACGAGCACGCTCCTGATCACAGCCATCGCTCCAGGAAGCGGACGAACACCAGGCCGCTGCCGAACATCAGCACGGCCAGCAGCACCGGCAGCTCGAACTCGCCGGGCCGCCTGAAGCCCTCGGCCAGCAGCACCAGCACCATCACCACGATCGCGCTGAGCGTCTCGTAGGCCACCACCGCGTCCATGAGGGTGCCGCGGCAGGCCAGCACCCCGCACGGGATCACCCCGGCCAGCATGGCGATGGCCGCGACCACGAAGACGTTCACCCCGCCGGCTCGCCCTCGGTCACGACCAGCTGGTGCACGATCATCACGTCGCGCTCGGGATCGATGCCGAGCACGAACGAGTTCGGGGCGACCGACCGGCCGCCGATCAGCAGGACCCGCCGGGTCTGGCCCTCGGCCGTGTCCGGCCCGTACCGGACGGGCAGCTCACGGAATCCGCTCGGGGGCTCCTGTCCGCGGGCCAGGCGCCGCCACAGGGCCGCGAAGACGATCACGGCATCCCGCGCCGCGTCCACGGGCAGCCGGAAGGCCGGGGCCACCCATTCGATCCGGGGCCGGAACCGGGTCCCGGTCTGATCGGCGGCCAGCTCGGCCAGGAACGCCCCGAGAGCCGCCGCCCCGGCCCCGGCCAGCAGCTCATCCAGGGCGATGGAGTCGTCCAGGACGACCCAGAACGACATCAGCAGCACCCACCACACGATCCAGTTACCAACCATGCGGGCGGCCCGGACC
>JBOHCO010000192.1:0-4799 GCA_050698895.1 Streptosporangiaceae bacterium | reverse complement strand
GCCGCTCCGGCCCTGGCCCCCCCGCCAGTCCCGCCGGCGGGAGTTCCTCGCGCCGCCGGAATCGTTGTAACCGCTCATCGCTCCTCGGTGCTGTCGTCGTCGTGACCGGCATCGAACACGAACGTAGGGCTACCAAGCAATCGTACGTGGTGCTAACGAGAGAAATCGCATGTAGGTAGTAAAGTTCCGGGAATAGACCGGTAAGTCTATAAAGTGCATAGGAAAACAACCTATGTGCGGTAAGTCTCCTCGCTGGGCAGGCCGGCGGCTGCGGGGGTGGCCGGCCGGCGCGTCGACGGCTTGGGGTTCCGGCACGCGGCCGCCGCGAAGTGCGCCGGTCGAGGGACGGGTTCCCGACACACTATGCGGTCCGGGCCACCGAAACCTGCGCGCTAGCACAAAGCTCCCTCAGAAAAGTTGCGGGCGGGCCCTCGGCCATTCGCCTGAGCAGGATAACCAGGGAAATGTTACGAGACTCTGAAACTAGCGGCCGGGTGGCTGACCCACGCCTTGCGCGGCAATGCCGAACGCCCCCTCTACAGTGGATCCGTGGCTCAAGCAGACCGCCGGGACGCCCTCGGCGCCGAGACAGGCCAGCCGGCCGCCGGCGCCGAGCCGAGTGCCGGACCGCTGGGGGCGACACCGCTCGGGGCTGAGCCGGGCGGGACGGCGCAGCTGGATCGGCCGGCCGCCGACGATCAGATCGCCGGCGATCAAGTCCGGACCGGCGACACCGGGGAGTTGCCCGCCGACGTGGCCGCGGGCGTACCCGAGGACGGGCCCGAGCCGGGGCAGGAGCGCACCGAGGTGCTGCGGCCGGTCAGAAAGCCCGGCATGCTGGCCAGAGCCCGGACCGGGTTCGCGCGCACCGGCCGCGGCCTGCGTCGCGGCGTGCACCGCGGCGCCCGCACCGCCAGCGAGCGCCGGACGAGCCCGGCGGCCGCGGGCCGCCCGCCCGAGGACATCGCCGGGTCGGCGCTGGCCCGGCTGACCACCCTGCCCGCGCTGCTCATGATGGCCTGGCTGATCCCGGGCCTGCCGCTACTGCTGGCCGGGGACTTCGTCCCGATCCCGATGCTGCTGATATCGGCGCCGCTACTCGTGGCGCTGGTCGCCAACGGCCTGCGCGTGGTGCCGTCGGCCTGGCCCCGGCTGGTGCCCGGCCGCCGCGACCGCCGCTGGGCTACCTGGTTCGGGCTGATGGCCACCGTCGCCGTCGCGGCCGGCTTCGCCGCCTGGCAGTTCGTCGAGCACTCCGAGTCCGTCGTCGTGCTCCGGGACCAGGGGGTCTACCTCCAGACCGGCTACTGGCTCGCGCAGCACGGGTCACTGCCCATCCCGCAGTCGCTGCACGCCTTCGGCGCCGCCCATGCCGGGCTCGGCTTTTCCAGCATCGGCTTCTTCGCTCACGGCACCTCGGTCGTCCCGTCGCTCACCTCCGGCCTGCCCATGCTGCTGGCCGGGGGGTTCTGGGCCCACGGCGTCCCCGGGGCGGCCGCGATGGGCCCGCTGCTCGGCGGGCTGGCCGTGCTGAGCTTCGGCGGCCTGACCGCCCGGCTGGCCGGGCCCCAGTGGGCGCCGGCCGGCGCCATCGTGCTCGGCCTTTCCCTGCCCCAGCAGTACACCGCCCGGTCGTCGCTGGCCGAGCCCGTGCTGCAGGTGCTGCTGTTCGGCGGGCTGTGCCTGCTCGTCGACGCCATGACCGTGCGGCCCGAGCCCACCGTGTCCGACTGGCTGCCGCCCGAAGGCTGGCGCCGGCTGACCTCGGCCCGCGCCTGGGCCGGGTGGCTCACTCCGGAGCGCACCCTGGCCGGCCTGGCCGGGCTGGCCCTGGGCCTGGGCGTGCTGGTCAGCCTGGACTCGCTGATCTACCTGCTCCCGCTGATCCCCGTGGCCGGCCTGCTGGTCGGCGGCCGGCTGCCCGGCGCGACCTCGTTCTGTTACGGGGCCGCCGTCGGCGTCGGCTACGGCCTGGCCGACGGCTACCTGCTCTCCCGGCCGTTCCTGGACTCCATCTCGCACACCATGGAGTTCATCGGCCTGCTGGCCGCCTGGCTTGCCGTGCTCACCATGGCCATCGTGCAGCTACTCCGGGTATCCAGACCCCGGGCCTGGGTGCGCCGGATCGCGGCCCGCCGGCCCGTGCGCTGGCTGCCCGCGCTCGGTGGGCTGATCGCGGTCGCGGCGCTGGCCGCGTTCGCCGTCCGGCCCTATATCCAGACCGTGCGCGGCGTGCCCAACCTGCACGTCTACCACTACATCGCGCTGCTGCAGCGGCTCCAGGGCCTGCCCCTCGACCCGACCAGGACCTACGCCGAGGACAGCCTGTACTGGGTCATCTGGTACATCGGCCTGCCCACTGTGCTGCTCGGCGGCTTCGGCCTGGCCCTGCTCGTGCGCCAGACCCTGAACGCGCTGCTGACCTGGGAGGACCCGGTCGGGGCCTGGCGCAACTGGGCGGCGCCGCTGGCTATCTTCCTGATCGGCTCCTTCGCCATCCTGTGGCAGCCCGCCATCGTCCCCGACCAGCCCTGGGCCAGCCGCCGGCTCGTCGTCATCGTGCTGCCCGGGCTGACCATCTGCGCGCTCTGGGCCGCCGCCTGGCTCACCGGCCATGCCCGCGATCGCGGCGCCCGCGGCGTGACCGCCGGCGTGGCCGGGGTGTTCTGCGTCACCGCGCTGGTCGTCCCGACCGCCGCCACCACCTTCGGGGCGGGCCTGGAGCACACCGGCCGGTCCGGCGGCCTGCGGCCCAGCGCCCAGGGCCTGGCCTTCCGGCGCACCGGAGTCGGGGAGCTGGCCGCCGTCGAAGGGCTCTGCGGGTCCCTGCGGCACGACTCCTCCGTGGTCATCGTGGACCCGCTCGTGGCCGCTCGGTTCACCCAGGTCATCCGGGGCATGTGCGGCGTCCCCGCGGCCTGGATGGTCGGGCAGCCAGCCGGCGCCGTCGACCGCGTCGTCAGCGGGATCATGTCCGTCGGCCGCCATCCCGTCGTGCTGGGCAGCAGGTCCCGTCAGCTCAGCGCCTTCGGCGGCAACCCCGTCCGGGTGCTCGACCTGTCCACCTTGCAGGACTCGCACAACCTCACCAGTCCGCCCACCACGCCGTCGCGAGTCCACTTCTCCATCTGGATGGTCACCCCCCAGCCCGGCGCCGTGGGTGCCTGAGTGAGCCTCGGGGCGGCCGCGGAGCTCTGCGAGCAGGACGCGATCACGCTGGCGGGGCTGCTGCGCCGGGGGCAGGTCTCCGCGCGCGAGGTGATCACCGCGCACATCGAGCGGATCGAGGCCGCCAACCCCGCCATCAACGCCATCGTGACCCGCACCTTCGACGCCGCCCTGGCCAAGGCCGCCGCGGCCGACCAGGCCCTGGCCCGCGGCGAGCCGCCCGGCCTCCTGCACGGCCTGCCCGTCGCGCACAAGGACCTCATCGAGACCGCCGGCGTGCGCACCACCTACGGCTCGCCGCTGTACGCCGACTTCGTGCCCGCCCACGACGCGCTCATCGTGCGCCGGATGGCCGCCGCCGGGGCCATCAGCCTCGGCAAGACCAACATCCCCGAGTTCGGCGCCGGGTCGCACACCGTCAACCCCGTCTTCGGCGCCACCCGCAACCCCTACGACCACGCCCGCAGCGCCGGCGGCAGCAGCGGCGGCGCCGGCGCCGCGCTCGCCGCTCGGATGATCAGCCTGGCCGACGGCAGTGACCTCGGCGGCTCGCTGCGCAACCCGGCCAGCTTCAACAACGTCGTCGGCCTGCGGCCGTCACCCGGCCGCGTGCCCGCCTGGCCCTTCGCCGACGTGGCCGACGTCATGGGCGTCCAGGGTCCCAGGGGGCGCACCGTCGCCGACGTCGCCCTGCTGCTGGCCGTTATCTCCGGCCCCGACCCGGGCGTGCCGCTGGCCCTGGACCAGCCGCCGCCCCTGCTCGCGGGCCCCGGGCAGGTCGCCGGTCTGCTGGCCGGTGCCGGGGGCTTGCGGGGCCTGCGGGTCGCCTGGAGCCCCGACCTCGGCCTGCCCGTCCAGCGCGACGTCCTGGACACCCTGGCACCCGCCCGCCAGGTCCTCGCCGACCTCGGCGGCCAGGTCGTCGACGCCGCGCCCGACCTGACCGGCGCCGACGAGGTGTTCCGGACCTGGCGCGCGTTCCGCTTCGCCACCCGGTTCGGGTCCCTGCTGCGCGAGCACCCCGATCAGCTCGGGCCCAACGTCACCTGGAACACCGAGCGCGGGCTTGAGCTGACCGTGGCCGACCTCAGCCGCGTCACCGGGCTCCAGGCCGCGCTGGCCGAGCGCGTCACCCGGTTCTTCGCCGACGTCGACGTGCTCGCGTGCCCGGTCAGCCAGGTCGTGCCGTTCGATGTCGGGCTGGACTGGGTGCATGACATCGATGGTCGGCCGTTGGACACGTACCTGGACTGGATGGCCTCGTGCTACCTGATCTCGGTCACCGGCCTCCCGGCCATGTCGGTGCCGGCCGGGTTCACGCCGGGCGGGCTGCCGGTGGGCTTGCAGCTCGTCGGGCGGCGGCGGGGGGAGTGGGACTTGCTTCGCGTGGGTCAGGCATTCGAGGCCGCGACGGGGTACGGCCGGCGGGTGCCGGCCTAGGGCTGGCTGTGGTCTGGGCCGGGGTCTGGACCGGGGTCTGGGCCGGGGCCGGGGGTGATGGCCTGCCGATTTGCCAGGGCCGGTAAGTGCCCCTAAAGTTAAGGAACACCGACGCGGGGTGGAGCAGTTCGGTAGCTCGCTGGGCTCATAACCCAGAGGTCGCAGGTTCAAATCCTGCCCCCGCTACCAGG